>NZ_JALOCP010000019.1:0-161550 GCF_030511745.1 Paraburkholderia sp. SECH4 | reverse complement strand
CCTATGCGAAGACGGACCTCACGCAGACGCGCGCGTTCGTGGAGGGGAGTTTTCCGAAAACAGACTCGCACGTCAAAGTTGGATCGCAACGGACGCGATAACGAATTTAGTAGGCGCTTTAAACAAGTAAAAGACCTCACTGCACGGGACCGCAACTTCTCCGGCCCCGGTTACGGCCACTCGAACATCTCGAAGTGATACGATTGGTACGACAAAATCTAGCCGGCGGCCGGGGTGTGGCATGCGTTACGTATTTCGCAGAAACAGTTCCGTCGGTGCCATGGACGCCGAGTCCGATGAAAGGTTCTTGCGAGACTGCTTTCTCGACACTGGCGATCTTGAATCCCTTGCAGACTGCGACGATCCAAAGCGGATCGTCGTTGGACGCGTCGGCGCCGGTAAGAGCGCGCTTCTCACGCGCCTGCTAGAGGTGCAGGCGAACGCCTTTGAGATTCGAGCAGAATCACTTTCCCTCAGCTACGTAGCCAACTCCGACATCATTCAGTTTTTCGAATCTGCAGGTGTAAAACTGGACCTTTTCTATCAGCTACTATGGCGACATGTATTTGTCGTCGAATTGCTGTGCAAAAAATATCGGATTTCGGCTAACGATCCGTGGAGCTTCCTTGACCAGTTTCGGGACCTGTTTCAGCGAGATCACGCAAAGAAACGCGCGGTGGAATACCTCCGACAGTGGAACGACCATTTCTGGCAAGACACCGAAACTCGAGTCAAGGAGTTCACGTCGAAACTCGAGAGCAAACTCTCCGGTGCGATCGATGCGAAGGCATATGGAATCACGCTGAACGCGGCCGGCGCGCGGACACTAAGCGACGAAGTGAAGGCCGAGGTGCTGCACAAAGCGCAGTCGATCGTCAACGAGAACCAAGTTCGCGAGTTGGGCGAAATTATCACGCTGCTTGCCGACGAGGTATTCACCGACCCAAAAAATCGTTTCTATCTGGTGATCGATCGACTCGACGAATCGTGGGTTGATGACCGGATTCGTTTCAAGCTCATTCGCGCGTTGATAGAGACCGTCAAAGCCTTTCAGCGGGTTCGTTCTGTGAAGGCCGTCATTGCAATACGCGAAGATCTCCTCCGAACAGTGTTCGAAGAGACGCGTGATGCTGGCTTCCAGGAAGAAAAATTCGAAGGTCTCATCCTGCGTCTAAGATGGAGCAAGGCACAGCTTAAGCAACTGCTTGACCTCCGTATTGACAAACTGATCAGGGAACCATATACCCAAAAGAAAGTCGCTTTTGATGACGTATTCCGAGGTGCCGTCCGGGGCGAATCGGCCATCGACTATCTGATAACTCGAACTCTTCTGCGCCCGCGCGATGCAATTGCTTTCGTCAACTGCTGCATTGAACTTTGCGAAGGCAAAGAGTATGTTCCGCCTTCCACGGTGCAAGATGCAGAGCGCAAGTATTCGATAGGCAGATTACGTTCGCTCCGGGATGAATGGAGCGGCCACTATGCATCTCTAGAAGCCTGTACCGAACTCCTCCGCGGCCGCCAATCTCATTTCAAGTATTCCGAAATAACTGAGAGTCAATTGCAAGAATGTCTACAAGAACATTGGCTGGGTATTCCACATACAGACCCAGTTGGCATCGCCGCTAACGATTACTTGCAAAACCAAAGAAATGCAAACGCCTGCATCATCCAGATTCTGAAAATTCTTTACACCGTCTCGATCGTAGGCATCAAACCGGAAGCCACCGAAAGAGTGAGCTGGTCACACCTCGACGATCGCGGAATATCGGATGGTCAGTATAAGAAGAGTTCATCGATAGCCGTGCATCCAATGCTTTGGCGTTCTTTGGACATAGCGCTCCCAATACGAGCGGATCGCCGTCGGCGTGCAACCGATGATCGGGCGAAAGAAGATCATAGGAAGCGAGGTCGAGAACCAAGAGGTAAGCAGCAACCCAATTCCGTCGAGTAAACGAGCGCCTTTGGTTGCTGCTACACGAAGCAAACATCGTCCACGCAGAAGGAAGCAAATGACAGAGTTCCGCTGCTGCGAGTTCGGTGGAACGCCGATATCTTGACAAAACGAAGCCATATGTGCGTTTGTCAAACTGCTGACATCTCGATCGATCGCGGTAGGAATGGCCATTACTGGGCACCCCCCGCACAGATCCCGGCGTGCCCAATTCGGGCACCGGGCTCCTACCTCGGGTGTTTGACGGCAAATCGCTCGCTTGGCCAAGGATGAAGAATTCGAGGGCGCGGGAGCCAGGCATTGGCGATCCGCGACATTCGCTCCCACGTCATGGCATCCTTCTGGCTGCGTCGCCGGAGCGTGCGCCGCCAAAGATTGGTGACGTGGTATCGAAATGCAGCGAGTGCGCGCGAATTGGTGGGCACCGCGTGGTACGCGAAGTACCCGCGAACCACCTGCCGCAGCCATTGCCCTTGCACTGGAATCGGTTCATGCATGCGCCTCCGAAGTTCCTCCTTGATCTGCCTGAGTTTCGCCCGCATGCGATCCCCTCGGGTCTTCCTCTGTAGCTGGAAGGCGCCACGACGAGACCGCCCACAGATAAAGATGAAACCCAGGAAGGTGAAGGTCTCCGGCCGGCCAAGGCCGTATCGCTTTCGTCTGCCCGCTGCATTGCGGCCAAACTCCAGCAGCCTCGTCTTGTCCGGATGCAGCGCAAGCGAGAACTCTTCCAGCCTTGCTCGCATCGCGTCCCAGAAGCGCCGCGCGTCGTCTTCGTGCTGGAAGCCGACCACGATATCATCCGCGTACCGAAGGATGATCACGTTGCCTTTGGCTTCCTTTCGTCGCCAACGATTGGCCCAGAGATCGAAAACGTAGTGCAGGTACACATTCGCGAACAGTGGTGAAACCACCGCTCCCTGGGGTGTACCGGTCTCACTAACGCTCAGCTCCCCATCTTCCAGTACGCCCGCCTTGAGCCACTTGCGCACAAGGCGGATGATGCGCTGGTCGCCGATCCGATGCTCCATGAAACGGACTAGCCAATCCTGGCTAACCGAGTCGAAAAAGCCCCGGATATCCGCGTCCAGAATCCAGTTCACCGGGGTGCTGGTGATCGCCGTCGCTAACGCATCCAGCGCATCGTGCTGACTGCGTCCGGGCCGGAACCCGTACGAGAACCCGAGGAAATCAGCCTCGTAAATCGCATTCAGCACTTTGACCACCGCGCGCTGGACGATCTTGTCTTCCAGCGCGGCAATCCCCAGCGGACGCTGCTTGCCGTCCGGCTTGGGTATGTACTGCCGCCGAACGGGCAGTGCCCGATACGCTCCGCTCTGTACTTGCGTGTGCAGACGCTGGAGATGTTCTTCCAGTCCTGCTTCGTAGTACCGCCACGTCACACCGTCCACCCCGGGCGCCGCATTGCGTTTGAGCGCAAGAAACGACTCCCGAAGGCGATCGATCGTGACATGGTGCAGAAGCGCGGTGAACCGCTCCTTCTTCCGCTGCCTTGCAGCTTGCCGTACACGTTCCAGCGCCTGTGGCACGCTTGCCCGGTTCTGCGCCCGGCACGTGTGCGACTGGTCCGTGTTCCCCTTGGTCCCCGCCCTTGGCTCCACCCACTCCGCAGCCAGTTTCCCGGCGTTGTTCGCAGGCTTCTTCGCTACTATGGCGGAGTCTGACTTCTCCCGTCCGTTCATCATCGGCTACGGCTCCTCGCCTTCCCGATGCGGACCCGTCCCTGCTGCGACAGGCCAGACTGGAGATCTCCCGGTTCCCGAACAAGGAGCGTGCGTGCGTGCCAGGGTCTCCGACCACGCCGAGCCGACGGAGTGCTCGCATTATCGCGCTCCGTCATGTTGCCTTCCGCAATGTCAACGGCGTCGGCGCTCGGGACAATTAAACTATCGCGGCTCAATGGCTGGCCCGCACGTACCCCTGCCAACGCTTCGCCGCATGTCTCGCGACATACTGCGCATGACTCGGGGACAACGTGGTTTGCTAGACCTTCGTTGTTAGAGACTTCCACTCTTTACTCCTTGCCGGTCTCCCGGCGCACAAACATTTTTATCAACCACGTCTTGCGCTGCTCATAGGGTCAAGCTCGTATGAAACAAATCGACAAATCGAACGAGCCGCGGATCAGCATCGGCTCAGACATCCCGCAAACTGACCCGGCGCTCGATTCTTTTGGCTACGCTTCTGTCGCAAAGCTGATTGCTGACGCTGTTGTCAAAACGCCAAGCCCTCAAGGTCTGGTTATGGCTATCCACGGGCAGTGGGGCATGGGCAAATCTTCTTTGCTCAATTTCGTCAAATACTATCTGACGGAAAGTCAAATTGATTCACGGCCGGTAGTGATTGATTTTAACCCTTGGTGGTTCGACGACCGGGGCCAGTTGGCGAACCAATTCCTGTTGCAATTCAAAGCGAAACTAAACCTCGAAAACAAAGCGCTTCGTGACGCGGGCGATTTGATGGCCGAATATTCGGGTGCACTCGGAAAGGCCGTATCGGTGAGCACAGGAATTCCTTGGATCGATGTGCCTGTCGGTTTACTACTCAAATGTTTGAAGCGCAAACCGCAAGACGTCCCGAAGCTGAAGGCTGAAATTGCAGCGGCGTTGGGCAAGAGTAACCAGCGATTCATCGTCGTCGTCGACGACATCGACCGGCTAAGCCCCACGGAGATTCGTGAAGTCTTCAAAGTGATTAAGGCATTGGCGGACTTCCCGAACGTGGTTTATTTGCTTTCATTCGATCGGGAGGTGGTGGCACAGGCCCTCAATAACGCAATGCAGGTGGACGGCGAGTCCTACCTAGAAAAAATTGTCCAAGTACCGTACGTGTTGCCGGCCGTGGATGAGCTTCTGCTGAGAAACAAGCTCTTTAGGGACCTCGACCGACTGCTAGCAGGTGCGGATGCGGCGCTGTTCGATTCCACGTATTGGGGAAACGTGTTCATGGAAGGCATGGCGCCGATGCTGACAAAGCCTAGGGACATCGTTCGGTACGTCAATATGCTGTCGGTGACCTTTCCGGCGCTTCGAGACGAAGTAAATATCGCTGATTTTTTCGCGTTGGAGTTCCTGAGGCTGAAATTGCCGAAGCTATATGACACGATCCGCGAGAACCGGGATCGTTTCTCTGGGTACGCGCAACGCGGCATTCAATCTGCGGAGCGAACTGAAGACCGAGCTTTCCACCAAAGCTGGGCCGACGACCTCGACGGCAGCATCCGCGAGGGTATCCAGGCAATGATGGAGCGGATCTTTCCAAAGCTTAGCAACATGGGGCGGGGAAGCGAGTTCCTGAGCGAGTGGGCTCGGGTAAGACGCGCAGCCCACCCCGACGTATTCCCGATTTACTTTCAGTTTGCGGTCGATCAGGACCAACTGAGCCGACAAGCGATTTCGGATTTCATTCAGAATCTGTCTAATGCAGAGGCTTCGGAAACTACGTTGCTGGACGCAATCGACGTTAAGCGCCCCGACGGCTCGTCGAAGGCCAAGGAATACCTTTCTCGCCTATTGGATTTCGACCGCGAAATAGATGCAGCGCGGGCCACAACCCTCCTCAACATTCTCGGGCGAGTTGGCGACAGATTTATTATCCCAAGCGACGAGACCGGCGGTATGTTCGCGCCCCGCAGTACGTGGTTGCTCATTTGGGTGATGCAACACGTATTGAACCGCGTCCCCGCCGATAGACGTGATGATCTGTTGATTGCATCTTCGAGACAAGGGCGAGCGCTTGCGTACCTATGGTACGTTATTCTCTCAATCGAAACATGTCATGAGAAGCCGGTTGATCATGGCGCAGCAGCTGTGCTCACCCAGGTTAAGCCTGAAACGCTTGCAATCTTGCAGGACATCGCGCTAGTGCGGATCGATGAGTATGCGCAGACCGACCTGCTGATCGACGTGCCCGAATTGCCTTCAGTACTAGCTCATTGGCGCGACCGGGGAACGCGAGATGCCGCGAGAGGATGGGCCGATAATTTTGCTTCCGACACGCAGAATCTACTTCGTCTGATGGCTACGTTTCTTAGTGAACAAAAATCACAAGCTTTTGGCGACCGTGTAGGGCACGTTCGCCGTACGCTGAATTTGAAGCTGATGTCCGACTTCATCGATCTGGAAAAGGCGGAGGCGCTATTGAGCAATAGCGTAGCCTCCGATTTGGGAGCTAACTTTGTAGCGATGGTCGAGACCTTCAACTCTCAGCTCGCAGTTTTTAGAGAAGGTAAAGATCCCGATAGCCTCTTTGCGATGGCGACGGAGTAAGCGCCGATTCACTCTGCGCGCTGAACATTTCCCGCTCGGGAGACCACCATATCTTTAGTTCTCGCATTCAAAACGGATCGACGGAACGAGGAGGCCTGTGACCTGATCGTTCGCTTGGAAGCGGCCGTTAGCCCTCTGAGCCTAAGCTAACGCGCAGCATGATATCGATTTATTGCTACCGCACGTATTTCGGTGTATGAAATGTGATGAAGCAAGCTGCATAATTTAGGCATAAAATCCCACAATTCCGACTTTTAGTCAGCTGACGCCACATACCTCACGCAGCACGCGACATGAGGATCCGAAAATCCCATAACTTTAGGAATTTGAAGTCTGGTACGCTGCGCCCTTTGCTACGGATTGCATTGGACTCGATGGAAACTCCTTTCAACGATCGCGGCGTGTCGGTCACGCGTAACGCACTCTCGTCGGCCGGCCAGGTCTTTCCGCTGCGCGACATCGTCGACGTGCAAGTCGTCACCGTGCAGAAGAACAAAGCGCTGCCGCGTGCGATCTCGCTCGTCGGACTCGTGGGCGTTATTGCCGGCGGGATATTGCGCTCGCCGGTCGGCATGGTGTGCGGCACGATGCTGATCGTGGTCGGCTGGCTCACCTGGGTGACCCAGGACATCACGCATCGTCTGATGGTGCAGACCGCGAATGGCCTGCGTGAGGCGCTCATGAGCACCGATCGCGAGTTCGTCGAGCGCGTCGCCGCGGCCGTGCACGAGGCGCAGGCCGTCACTGCGGCGCCCAAGGCCTGAGCAATCGCCGTCCCCCATACGCGAGGCGGGGCGCGTTAACACAAAATTGATTCGCGACGCGGCAGCTTTTGCGCGTCGTTGAGGCGCGCGCCGCTAGAGTGGTTGGGTGTCAACAACGCGCGCCGCCTCGCCGAATCGGCGCAATCATGATGCTCACGTCCGTTGCAACGTCCGAAGTCTCAGTCCCGCGCGCACCGCGCGAATCACGCCTTCCCCGCCGCACGCATGTCGTCGTTCCGCTTGTGATTATCGACGTCACCGTGCCCGGCACTTCGTCGGCACATGGACGGCGCGCGTTGCATACCGCTCTCGGCGACGATCTGCGCCTCTACGTCATGACCGTCGACCAGCAACACGAGCGCGTGACCTTTCGTGTCGAAGTCACCTCGCGCACCCTCGACGACGTGATCAGCCTGCTGACAAGCGCCCTCGACCGCGCCACGCTCGGCCGCGCGCAAGCCACCGTGATCCGCCGTCCGCGCGACTATTGACATAGATCAATTCTTGCACGGACGACTTGCTAGCCGTCCCCCAAACCTTTACACATCTTTGCAATTGCCCACGGGTGACCGTGTAGAGTCGCCGCTCCTGTTATCGCGTGTTCCCTCCCGCAGGCCCCCGCAAGCGTCCCGGTTTCCCCGCCCACGCCGCGGCAATCCAGTGAGATTGCCGCCAGTGCTGTTCGAGTAGTCCAACCCACAGCTCACGATGCATCGCCTCCGCCAGGGACCCGCCTCTTTGCAAAGCGTGATCCTATGTTCCTGTCGTCTCTCGATGCCGCGCGCCGGCATGCCGGTCCTCATTTTTGTTCTCAATTTCGTCGTTCAGCCGCAGCGGCACTGGTTGCAGCCGGCGCGCTCGCCGCACTGACCGGCTGCTCCGTCACCTTCCCCACCCCCACGCCGCCGGCCCCCAATGCCGCGTTGATCAACGGCGGCAACGACGGCCTGCTGATTCCGCTGCATGTGGAGCGTGCCGACGAAGACCACGCACGCCTCGGCCTGCCGGTCCAGCTCGACGGCAAGCCGGTGTACATGGCACTCGACACGGGAACGCAAGGCACGCGGGTGTTGAAGTCGGTGCTGCCGGGTTCGAACTATGCAAGCGCCGGTGGCGTGACGTCGTTGTCGTTCGCGAACGGTGTGGAGATTCTCCGCTCGGCCGTGAAGGTGCCGTTCAGCCTCGCCGGCACCACGCCAACGCCGATCGCCGCGCAAGCGGTGGATGTCATACGTTGCCTGCCGAACGCGCGCAAGTGCGCCGGGATGGACGGCTACACCGGTGAATTCGGCTGGGCGTTTTCCGGCATCGTCGGCGTCGGCGCCGCGCAGCCCGACGACAACAGCTACACGCAACCGTTGCGCGCATTGCCCGGCAATATCGGCCAACGCTATCTGGTGCACTCGAACTTCGCGAAGCCGTACATGGTGTTGAGTCCCTCGAGCACCGTTACCAAGGACTACACGATGGTGCCGATGACAATGTCGAAAGACGGCACGGCGCAATGGCCGCGAGGCTGCGTGAATGTGGGCAACAAGATGACCTTCTGCGCGCCGCTGGTGTTCGCAACCGGCAGCACCGGCATGATCCGCCTCGAAATGGACAAAGCGCCCAACTGGACCGGTGACGGCGAGGTCGGCAACGTGCTCGATCAGGGCAACTACGAGACGGCCATCGGCACTGGATCGTGGGTGCACCGCTACGAGAAGGCGCAAGTCACGATCGTCAAGGCGAAGCTGGACGCTAACCGCATCGTGGTCGGTTTGATGGCCATGCAGAACATCGACGTGCTGTTCGATTTCCCGCGCGGACAATTCGGTTTGTATGCCGCGAAAGAGAGCGAACGATTCGCCCCGTGATGTTCATCGATCGATAAAGAAAGGCCGTGCAAAAAATTCGCACGGCCTTTTTCATTTGAGCAAGCGCCATACACAAACGCGCCCGCGTCACTCCATACTGAGCGGATTCACGTGCCAGATATTGCGCGCATATTCGCCGATGGTGCGGTCCGACGAAAACTGCCCCATGCCCGCGACGTTCTCGATCGCGCTCTCGGTCCACGCGCGCTTGTCGACGAAACGCGCATCCACTTCGTCCTGCGCTTTCGCAAACGCGGCGAAATCGGCGAGCACCATATAGTGATCGCCCCAATCCACCAACGTGTGAAAAATGTCCGAAAAGCGCAGCGGATCATCCGGTGAGAAGTAACCCGTGCGAATCTGGTCGAGCGCCATGCGCAGTTCCGGATTCTCCTCGTACACTTGCCGCGGCCGGTAGCCGGTGGCGCGCAGGTTGTCCACTTCGTCGGCGGTATGGCCGAAGATGAAAATGTTCTCTCGTCCCACTGCGTCGCAGATCTCGATGTTCGCGCCGTCCATCGTGCCGATCGTCAACGCACCGTTCAACGCGAGCTTCATGTTGCCGGTGCCTGACGCTTCGGTGCCGGCCATTGAAATCTGCTCGGACAGATCGGCCGCCGGAATGATCAACTCGGCCACGCTCACGCCGTAGTTCGGCACGAACACCACCTTGAGACGATCGCCGATCAACGGATCGTGATTGACCTTCTCGCTGACATCGCCAATCAGCTTGATGATCGTCTTCGCCATGCGATACGCGGACGCAGCCTTGCCGGCGAACATCACCACACGCGGCACCCAATCGCGCTCCGGATTCGCGCGAATCTGGTTGTAGCGCACGATCACGTGCAACACGTTCAGCAACTGCCGCTTGTATTCGTGAATGCGCTTGACCTGAAGGTCGAACAACGCATCGGGATCGAAGTTCAGTTTCGTGTGATGCGCAAGCCGCTGCACGAGCCGCAGTTTGTTCTGCCGCTTCGCTTCATGAAAGGCGTCGACGAACGCGCTATCGTTGCGCAGATTGCGCAGTTGCTCCAGCTCGAACAGATTGCTGCGCCAATGCTTGCCGATCTGCTGATCGATCAGCGACGACAGCGACGGACTCGCCTGCGCCAACCAGCGCCGCGGCGTGATGCCGTTGGTGACGTTCGTGAAGCGGTCCGGATAGATGCGTGCAAAGTCGGCGAAAATATCGCGCGTCATCAGTTGCGAATGCAGCTTCGATACACCGTTCACCTTGTGACTCGCGACGATCGCCAGATACGCCATCCGCACACGCCGCTGGCCATATTCGTCGACCAGCGAAATGCGGCGGATCATCTCGCCGTCGTGGCCCGATTGTTCGCTGACATGCTTGAGAAAGCCCGCATTGATCTCGAAGATGATCTCCAGATGCCGCGGCAAAAGACGCGCGAGCATTTCGACGTCCCACGTTTCGAGCGCTTCGGGCATCAAGGTGTGGTTCGTGTACGAGAAAATCTTCGTGACGTGATGCCACGCCTTGTCCCACGGCTGATGATGAACATCCACCAGCAAACGCATCAGTTCCGGAATCGCCAGAACCGGGTGCGTGTCGTTCAGATGCACCGCCACCTTTTCGGAAAAGCGGCCAAACGTGCTGTGCGTGCGCTGATAGCGGCGAATCAGATCCTGCATGGTCGCCGAGACGAAGAAGTATTCCTGCCGCAGCCGCAGTTCGCGGCCGGCCGGCGTCGAGTCGTCCGGATACAGCAGGCGCGAGACGTTCTCCGACATGTTCTTCGTATCGACCGCGTTGCGGTAGTCGCCACGATTGAACGCGCCGAGGTCGAGTTCTTCGGTGGCGCGCGCCGACCATAGGCGCAGCGTATTGGTCGCGTCCGTCGCGTAACCCGGAATGACGGTGTCATACGCGGTTGCGTTCACATGCTCGGTGTCGATCCACTCGACATGCTCGCCGCGCTGCACCGTGCGCCCGCCGAAATGCACCATGTACTTGATCTCAGGCCGCGGAAACTCCCACGGATTGCCCGCGCGCAGCCAGTAGTCCGGCGCTTCGACCTGCTCGCCGTCGACGATCTCCTGACGGAACATGCCGTATTCGTAACGGATGCCGTAGCCGAAGCCCGGAATGCCGAGCGTCGCCATCGAATCGAGAAAACAGGCGGCGAGCCGCCCGAGGCCGCCGTTGCCGAGGGCCGCGTCCGGCTCGATATTGACCAGCGTCTCCATGTCGACGCCGAGACCCGCGAGCGCTTCCTTCACCTGATCGTGGATGCCGAGCGCGAGCAACGCGTTCGTAAACGTGCGGCCGATCAGGAATTCCATCGACAGGTAGTAGACGCGTTTGACGTCCTGTTCGTACTGCAGGCGCGTGGTCTTCATCCAGCGCGCGACCAGCCGGTCGCGCACGGCGAGCGCCGCGGCGTGCAGCCAGTCATGGGGATGAGCGGTGACGGCGTCCTTGCCGACGCCGTACATCATGCGATTGGAAATTGAGCGCCGTAGCGCGTCGACGGTACTGTTGAGCTGGTCGAAATCCAGATCGACGGCTGTCATCGAAGCCTCCGGGAAATAACGACGCGACATACGCGAACCGCATAGATGACGGACGGGAGGCGCGGGTCGGTCAGGCGGGTTAACAAACAGAGTACGACATTTTACGGCGCGCGGACACCGGCGAGCGCGAGCGGGTGTTCATGCACATGCCATGCCCGCCGACATGCGGGGCTTCACGCATTTCGCACGCATTCCGCGCACGCACGCGGTGCAGAGGCAGCCTGTGCGCGGCACTGGGCGCGTGCATCGGCCCGCAAAACAGGCAAACGACGGCAAGCAATGAAAGCCGACTGCATGGGAGAGGCAGCATGATTATCTTTTTCGACGTGTGACGTGGCGATGAATGCGTTGACTGGTTCGATAAGTGGTCAAATCGGAGCGCCTCGTCTGCTGAACTGTTATGCCGGAGTGACATGCGACAACGCTGGGCCACGCCGATTCGAAGACGCCGCGCGGGCTTGACCGTTAGTTGCATTGCGGACGTCCGACCGAGTGCCCCGCCCTGCCGGCCTCCCAGCAGGATTTCCACGTCTCTGTAACAATCACTTCATTCGCCGCGCGCGCCGCTCTGACCGCTGGACTCGGGCCCCGCGCTTCATGCCTCGCAACCCTGCCGCCTGCACGCCGCCGCGCTGTCCCTCCGACGCACCCGGCGCTGCGGCATGCATAACCCGACGAGCCACGCCTTGTCCGACAAACCCAGCGCCACCCGTGGCGCCACGCTCGACCAGACCTTTCCAGTGGACGGCCCGATGAGCGCCGCCAATCGCCGCGCGATGGCCGCGATCATGCTCGCAGTCGCGCTCGCCACGCTCGACACCGCGATCGCCAACACCGCCCTGCCCGCCATCGCCGCGGATCTGCACGCGGCGCCCGCGGCGTCGGTGTGGATCATCAACGCCTACCAGCTCGCGATGGTCGCGACACTGCTGCCGCTTGCCGCACTCGGCGACATCGTCGGGCATCGCAGGATTTATATCGGCGGCATTGCGCTGTTCACGCTGGCGTCGCTGGCCTGCTCGCTCGCTTCGACACTGCCGCTGCTGGCCGCCGCGCGCGTGCTGCAAGGTCTTGGCGCGAGCGCGATCATGAGCGTCAACACGGCGCTGATCCGCTATCTATATCCGCCGCATCGGCTCGGACGCGGCCTCGGCACTAACGCGTTGATCGTCGGCGTGTCGTTCGCGGTCGGGCCGACGGTAGCGTCGCTGATTCTGTCCGTTGCCGCATGGCCGTGGCTGTTCGCGGTCAATGTGCCGCTCGGCCTGCTGGCGCTGGCCTTCGCGTGGCCCGCGCTGCCGCACACGGAGCGCGGCAAACACAACTTCGACCCGATTGCGGCGCTCCTCAACGTGATCACCTTCGCCGCGCTGATCTTCGCGCTCGGCGAAGCGGCCCAGCGCGCCTCGACGCAACTGGTGCTGAGCGCGGCCGCAATCGCCGTGGTGTTCGGTGTGTTGCTGATTCGCCGTGAAGCCGGTCACCCTGCGCCAATGCTGCCGGTCGATCTGTTCAAGCGGCCGGTGTTTGCGTTGTCGGCGGTGACCGCGGTGTGCTCGTTCGCCGCGCAAGGGCTGGCGTTCGTGTCGCTGCCTTTCTACTTCGAGGACGTGTTGCATCGCAGCCAGGTCGAGACCGGCTTTCTGATGACGCCGTGGCCCGTGGTGGTCGCACTGGCCGCGCCGCTGGCGGGCAGTCTGTCCGACCGCTATCCACCGGGCCTGCTGGGCGCGATCGGCCTTGCGGTGATGTCGGCGGGGATGGCGTCGCTGGCGTTGTTGCCGGTGCATCCGCATGTGCTCGACATCGGCATCCGCATGGCGATTTGCGGCGCGGGCTTCGGCTTCTTCCAGTCACCTAACCTGAAGGCATTGATGGCGAGCGCGCCGCCCGAGCGCAGCGGCGGCGCCAGCGGCATCGTCGCGACTGCCCGGCTGCTTGGGCAGACCACCGGTGCAGCGCTGGTCGCGCTGAGCTTCGGCATCGCCGGCCGGCATGGACCCACACTCGCGCTCAGCGCCGGCGCCTTCTTTGCAGGCGCGGCGAGCCTTGCGAGCGGACTGCGGCTGTTCGCGCCGTCGCATCGCGCGGGCGTGCACGCGAAAGCGTCGGCGGAGTAAACAAAAAGGGCGCACTGCTGTGGCAGTGCGCCTTTTTTCCTTCCCGGCATTTCGATTAATGCGCGGCGAAATACCCTTTCACTGCGCCGATAAACGTATCGATATCCGCACGCGACACATCCTTATGCGTGACGAAGCGCGACGCGTAGAGCATCTGCGTGAGGATGCCGCGCTCCTTGAGCCACGCTTCGAGCGGTACGCAATGTTGCTGCGGAAAATGCGCGAACACCATGTTGGTCGCGATCGACTGCACCTTGACCTGGTCGATCGATTCCAGACCGGCCGCCAGATGCGCGGCGTTCGCGTGATCGTCGGCGAGACGCTCGACGTTGTGATCCAGCGCGTACAGGCATGCCGCTGCCAGCACGCCGGCCTGACGCATCCCGCCGCCCAGCACCTTGCGCCAGCGATGCGCCACATCGATCAGCGCCTGGCTGCCGACCAGAACCGAGCCGACCGGCGCGCCCAGGCCCTTCGAAAAACAGATCGAGACTGAATCGAACCGTTCGCACAACGCCGCAACCGGCTTGCCCGATACGACCGCCGCGTTGTAGACCCGCGCGCCGTCGAGGTGAGCCGACAAGCCATGCCGGCGCGCCAACTGCACCGCCTCGTCGACGTAACCCGCCGGCAGCACCTTGCCGCCGATGGTGTTTTCCAGCGCCAGCAACCGCGTGCGCGCGAAGTGGTTGTCGATCGGCTTGATCGCGGCCGCGATCTTCTCGAGCGGGATCGAACCGTCGGCGGCATTCTCGAGCGGCTGCGGCTGGATGCTGCCGAGCACCGCCGCGCCGCCGCCTTCGTACTTATAGGTATGCGCCAACTGGCCGACGATGTATTCGTCGCCGCGCGCGCAATGCGCCATCAACGCCGCCAGATTGCTTTGCGTGCCGCTCGGGAAGAACAGGCCGGCTTCCTTGCCGGTGCGCTCCGCGACCGTTGCTTGCAGGCGCAGCACGGTTGGGTCGTCGCCCCAGACGTCGTCGCCCACTTCGGCGGCCGACATCGCCGCGAGCATGGCAGGAGTTGGACGGGTTACGGTGTCGCTGCGCAAATCGATCATGGTGAGAGCCTCGTGTGTCCCTGTTTGTGTCAATGCATGACAAGCCTGTGACCGCCGGCCCGCGCACCGCTTCATCTGCTTCGATGAACGGCCACGACTCCGGCTGTTGAGCCACACAGTGTATTCAATTATTTAACGCGGCGCTGAAAACCGCGCTAGTAAGCGCGGCTCACCCACCCGACTTCGGTAGCCACGCAAGCGGGTCGACCGGCTGGCCGTTCTGGCGGACTTCGAACTGGATCGACGCCACGCCCCGGCTATCCACGCCGACTTCGCCGATGGTTTGTCCTTGCGCGACAGCGTCGCCTTCCTTGACCAGCAGCGTGCTGTTCTGCCCGTAGGCGGTAATCAGCGAGTCGTCGTGCTTGATGATGATGAGCGGACCGTACGCCTCGATACCCGTGCCGGCGTAAACGACCCGGCCGGTCGCGGCGGCCTTGACCGGATCGCCTGCGCGACCGCCGATCACGATACCGTTCGACTTGCCCGGCGCAAAGGCTTTCAGCACGGGACCCCGCAACGGCCACAGCAGCACGCCTTGCTGCGCGACGCCAGCCGCACCGGGCGTGGCGGCAGCGCCATTCTGACCGGCCACGTTGACCGGCGGCGTCACCACGCTACCCGACGCCATTGGCGGCGCCACCCGCAGCACCTGCCCCGGATTGACCGCCGCATTCGATGCGAGGCCGTTCCATGTCGCAATCTCCTGCGGCTTGCGACCGTACGCCGACGCGATGCCCGCCAGCGTGTCACCCGGATTGGCGCGGTAGTAACCGGCCGGCACAGGGACCGTGCCGAGGGTAGTCGGGCGGGACGGCGCGCTGCTATAGAACGGCGTGCTTTCCCACGGCATCGACGTACAACCGCTGATCATCACGCCGAGCGTCGCCGAGATCAGCAACCGGGCCGCCGTGAATTGCCATTGTCTTGTCATGTGATTTTCCTCGACACTTAGATTCAATCGGATTCAATCAGCCCCAAGCATTCGCCGTGCCGCTCGCTACGGGCGCCGCGGCGCCTATCCATTATGCCGCCGTGCGCGTTGGCGACGACTTCGACACGGCATGGGCCAAGGAACCGTCAGACACTGCCCTCGGCCTCGACCACCAGAATGCGCGCCACGCCGATCGGATGCGCAACATGTTCGGTGCCCACCGACGCGTAGAACACATCGCCCGTTTCCAGAATCGCCGACTGTTCGACGCCGCCTTCGCGATAGCGCATCTCCACGCGGCCGTCGAGCACGGCGAACACTTCCTCGCCGTCGTTGACATGCCACTTGTATGGCTGATCGGTCCAATGCAGGCGCGTCGTGATGCCGCCCATGTTGGCGATATCGAGCGCGCCCCACGGACGCGTCGCGGTGAAGCTCTTGCTGCGAATGATCTTCATGGTGAATAGTGGGTTGAGAAACAGTCGCTGTCGAGGCGTTATCCGTGCCGCATACCGAGCCGCCCGGCCCAGCAGGATCACGCGTTTCGACGGCCCCCATTATAGGTGTTGTGGCAGGCACGACCGCCGCCACACGGCCGCGCGAGGGCATTCGTGTGATTATTGAATCCTTTCAACCCTCGCCTATACTCAGTCATGCTGCCGCAACGCACCGTACACAAACGCCTGGATCCTGCGAGGAGTTGAGGATGAACAAAGCCACGTTTCTGGCCGTGCAACTCAACGTCGACGATGTTGCGGCGTCGCCCGGTTTGGTCGAGTTGCTGAACACCCATCTGGTTTTCGCGGCAGACGTCGCCGAAGCCGCCGACGCACTGGTCCAACTGGCCAGCATCGCGGGATTGTCGAGCGGCGTCGAAGCCAGCGTCGAGATTCCGGCTCTGGCGATCGAACGGCTGCGCGAGGCGCTCGACAATCTCAGCGGTTATGACGAATCCTGGTTGCTTGCTCTCGAACCCAGCCGCGCGCTGTTCGATGAAATAGGCCGCCGGCATCGCACCTTGCATTAAAGCCGCGCTCGCGGAAAACGCATCCGCACTGCCGCGCACCCCGGTGCTCAGCGCTAGCGCCGCCGGTCCGTCACTTTTCGCTCACCGCCCGAACCGCCAGATTGTCCGGCATGCTTGACTGTCGACGCCGTCTGAAGGTTTCGGGCGAGTCAACCGGAGGAACCGCCGTGAAAAGTCTCCTGAATCGCCGCAGCGTGCTGGCAGGCCCATCGCATCTCGTGCCGGTCGCTCGAGAGAACGCCGCCGATCCCGTAACGCCCGACGACAGCGAGGAGGCGGCGCTGGCCGCGGCGGCCGGCGTCGCGTCCGCTGTCGCTGCCGCTGGTGCACCTGCCGCCCCAACCGCCGAGCCGGCGCGGCCGGTGACGACGTTACGGCCGGTGCCGGTGGTGCCTTCGCAGGTTAGCGCGCGCGGTGTGCAGATGGCCGACACGGCCGAAATCGAATGGCTCGCCGAAGAAGAAGCGCTGACGCCATTCCGCGTGTTCCGCAGCTTTGCCTATTCGGTCAGCCTGCTGTTTCACGCAAAGGAGTTGGCGTACTACGTCGCGCTGTATCAGGACGGCTCGCTGTGGCGAGCGCTGAAAGCCGCCGACCTTGAAGCCGCGGAAGCCGCCTTCCATCACTTCGAGGAACAGGCGACGCGGCTCTCGGACGGCGAAACACGCCGCGCGCAACTCGAGGCGCAAAACGAACAGCTTGCTCGCATGATCGCGCGCTCCGAGGCGCAGGCCGAACGGCTGCGCACAGACCTGCAACGGCGTGGCGCGCAGGAACAGATCGTGTCGAACCGGCAGCATCAGGTGCGCAAGGAGGTGTCTCAACTGGAAGCGCAACGCGTCGCCGCGCAGGCGCATCTGAACAAGGCGCATCGGCAGATTCACCAGCTCAATCTGACCAGCAACGAAGGGATTCCGCATTTGCCGAACCGTTGAAGCGCGCCTTCAAATCGATCTGACGGCCAGGCTATAGGCTCGGCCATAAACGACAAAACGCCGCCCGGCAATCCGGTCGGCGTTTTTTTTCATTACCCGCCGCCTGTCAGCCAGGCGGCGTTCACATCAGCTTCGGCGAATTAGTTGCCGAAGTAGACCGAGTTACGGTCGTTGCCGGTCACCGGACGGCCAGCTTGCGACGTGCCAGCGATCGGTGCGCCGTAGCCGCTGTTCACAGCTTGAGCGGTGCCGTTCTGTGCATCGACGCGGGCTTGCGCAGCTTGCAGGTTAGCCGGGTAGTCGACATGATCGCCGATCGGGTTGTAACCGGCCTTTTCCAGTTGCACCAGTTGAGCGCGCACTTCAGCGCGGGTAAGCGGCTGGTTCGATTGAGCAAACGAAGCAACAGGAGCGACCAGAGCGGCAGCGACGACAACAGCAGAGATAAGCGTCTTCATGATGTAAACCTCCAGAACTTGTATTTAATGCGCGTTGGGCTCGTTGTCCCGTAGCGCTTAAGTAGAAGTTTAGGAGCGTCGACATCTAGGGGAAACCCCTGAAACGATGAAACTCTATTCCAAAATTCGCAATAGTAGACGGTCCGGCGTCCTGCCACGCTATCCGTCCGATAGCTATCAGCAATAATTGCCCATCTCGATTTCAATCGCTAGCGTGGCCCGGCGCGCCTTGCAGCAAGCGCGCGCCGGGCCACGATTCAAACGATCAGCTCCAGTTCGCGTGGAAGCTGCCCGGCTTGTCGATACGCTCGAACGTATGCGCGCCGAAGAAATCGCGTTGAGCCTGCACCAGGTTCGCCGGCAGGCGTTCCGACCGATACGCGTCGAAATAGGCGACGGCCGACGCGAATGCCGGCACCGGCACGCCCGCATTGATGGCAGCAATCACAACTTCGCGCAACGCCGACTGATAGTTCTTCGCGATGTCGCGGAAGTACGGATCGAGTAGCAGATTGGCGATTGCCTTGTCTTTCGTGTAGGCGTCGGTGATCTTCTGCAGGAAGCGGGCGCGGATGATACAGCCGGCGCGGAAAATCTTCGCGATTCCGCCGTAGTCCAGATCCCACTTGTACTCTTCCGATGCCGCGCGCAGTTGCGCGAAACCTTGCGCGTACGAAATCACCTTGCTGAAGTACAGCGCACGCCGCACCGATTCGATGAACGCGTCACGCTCGGCACCGAGCGGCCTGGCTGCCGGCCCTTCCAGCACCTTGCTCGCCGCCACGCGCTGAACTTTCAGCGACGACAACACACGCGCGAACACGGCTTCCGTGATCAGTGGCAGCGGTGCGCCGAGGTCGAGCGCGTTCTGGCTGGTCCACTTGCCGGTGCCCTTCTGCGCCGCGCGATCGAGGATCACGTCGACCAGATCCTTGCCGTTTTCCTCGTCTTTCTTCTTGAAGATCTTCGAGGTGATTTCGATCAGGTAGCTGTCGAGCTCGCCCTCGTTCCATTCGGTGTAGACCTTGGCCAGCTCCTCGTTCGACAAACCGACGACCTGCTTGAGCACCGCATAGCTCTCGGCGATCAATTGCATGTCGCCGTATTCGATGCCGTTGTGCACCATTTTCACGAAGTGGCCCGCACCGTCCGGACCCATGTACGCGACGCACGGCTCGCCGTCCGGCGCCTTGGCGGCGATTTCGGTGAGGATCGGCGCGACCAGGTCATAGGCGTCGCGCTGGCCGCCCGGCATGATCGACGGGCCTTTCAATGCGCCCTCTTCGCCGCCCGACACGCCCGTGCCGATGAAATGCAGGCCGGCTTTCGCCAGTTCCTGATTGCGGCGGATGGTGTCGGTGAAATGCGTATTGCCGCCGTCGATCAGGATGTCGCCCTTGTCCAGCAGCGGCTTGAGTTGCGCGATGGTGGCGTCGGTCGGCTCGCCTGCCTTGACCATCAGCAGAATGCGGCGCGGTTTTTCCAGCGACTCCACGAAGTCTTCCAGCGTGAAGGCCGGCACCAGCTTCTTGTCCGGATATTCGGCGATGAGTTCGTCGGTTTTCTCGCGGCTACGGTTGTACACCGACACCGCGTGGCCGCGGCTTTCGATGTTGAGCGCCAGATTGCGGCCCATGACCGCTAGCCCCACCACGCCGATTGCCTGTTTGCCCATGTGAATTCTCCAGAGTCCGATAAATGTCGAGACGCCGCGCCGGAAAGAACGTCGGCGGGACGTCGAGGGTGAAAGGATAAAAGAAATGCCGGCTTGCCGCTCGCTGGCGCGCATTGACACTCAACGAGTGGGCTTTCCACTGTATGCGGGCCTCACGAGATACTTTATGCGGCGCCCTGTGATGCGCTTTATGACGCACCGCACTACGCAACGTCCGTCAGACCCGCGCCACGTCCACGCGTTTCCTGAAAACCAGACTGAAATTGTTGGCCGGCATCGCGATCGGCTCGTCGCACACGAGCCCGACCGATGCGCCCAACGCTACCACCGCTTCCATGTCGCGCACGCCCCACGCGGGGTCGCGGCTGCGCAATTGCTGATCGAACGCATCGTTGCTCGGCGAGGTTTGCGCGCCACCACGTTTGTAAGGGCCGTACAGATACAGTACACCGCCGTCGACCAATCGGCGGCTCGCGCCGGCGAATAGCGCTTCTGTCGCGCTCCACGGCGAGATGTGAATCATGTTGATACAGACCACGGCGTCGAACTGATCGAGCTTGTCCAGCGTTTGCGCGCCCCACTCCGGCTGATGCACATCGAGCGCGAGCGGTGCGCGCACGTTCGCCAGCCCTGCGTGCGCGACCCACGCGGCAATCGACGCACGCGCATCCGCATCCAGATCGCTCGGTTGCCAGTCAAGCCCAGGCAATGCGCCGGCAAAGAAGACCGCGTGCTGGCCCGTGCCGCTCGCGATTTCCAGCACGCGGCCGGTGGGCGGCAGCACGTCACGCAATACGGCAAGGATCGGTTCGCGATTGCGTTCGGCGGAGGGCGAGTGTTGCCGCAACGCCCGATGGGAATCAGTCATGTTCACGCTGTTTCAGTACAGGGCCGTGCGCACGCGTTCGGCGAGCTCACGGTCGTAGGTCGCGGCATCGAAACTCGCGCCGTTGATGCGCCGGTGGATCTCGCCGGCACTCGGCAGGCGCGAACGTTCGACGTGACGCGCGGGATCCCACAGTTTCGAGCGCACCAGCGCCTTCGAGCAATGAAAGTACACCGCGTCGACGTCGATCAGCAGCACGGTGCGCGGCAGTTTACCTTCGACGGCGAAACTGTCCAGCAATTCCGGATCGTTGGAAATGCGGCCGCGGCCATTCACGCGCAAACTTTCGCCGACGCCCGGAATGATGAACAGCAGCGCCAGATGCGGCTCAACGATGATATTGCGCAGACTGTCGACGCGATTGTTGCCGATGCGGTCCGGCAGCGCGAGCGTGCGTTCGTTGATCACGCGTACAAAGCCCGGCGCGTCGCCGCGCGGCGAACAGTCGAGGCCTTCCGGACCGGCAGTGGCGAGCACGACGAAGGGCGCGACTTCGATGAACGCGCGATAGTCTTCGTTGACATAGGGAATTTCTTTCTTCACTGCGCGTTCGTGGGGCTGACCGTAGATTGCTTCGAGCTGTTCGATCGTCGTCAACATCGGCGTTCCTTTTGCTGGACGGTTGCTTTTCGTGAGAGCGGCGCTGCGTGGGATTGGGATTATCGACGATTTATGCGGGCCGCGCGCTGATCGGAAGGCTCGGGCGGGCCGCTCAATCCAGTGCCAGACGGCCCGCCAGCGCGGTCAGCGTGTCGGCACAGGGCGCGGCGATTTTCAGCGACAGCAGCGGATCGGCGCGCGTGCGCCCCAGATTGATCGCGACGATCGGCTTGCCCTGCTTCTGCGCCCACACGCAGAAGCGGTAGCCCGAATAGACCATCAGCGACGAGCCGACCACCAGCACTGCGTCCGCCGCGTCGAGCGCATGCGACGCCGCTTCGACACGCTCGCGCGGCACGCTTTCGCCGAAGAACACCACCGCGGGCTTCAATAAACCGCCGCAGTTCGTGCACGCCGGAATGCGAAAAGCGTCGAGATCGTGCCACTCCAGATGCGCGTCGCCGTCGGCCGCGGTTTCGGCGGTGACGCTCAGCAACGCGGGATTGTCGGCTTCCAGCGTGCGCTGGATCGACGCGCGTGAATGCTGCATGCCGCAGTCCAGACACGTCACGCCGTCGATGCCGCCATGCAGTTCGATCACCTCGCGGCTGCCCGCCCGCTGATGCAAACCGTCGACGTTCTGCGTAACGAGCGTCGGCACATGGCCCGCGGCCTCGAGCCGGGCCAATGCCGTATGCGCGGCATTCGGCTGCGCGTCGGCCACCACCGGCCAGCCCACCATGCTGCGTGCCCAATAGCGCCGGCGCATCGCGGCGGTGCCGAGAAATTCCTGCAGCGTGATCGGCGGCGAACGTTTCCACTCGCCGTTGTCGTCGCGATAGCCTGGAATGCCGGAGTCAGTGCTGATGCCCGCGCCGGTCAGCACGAACAGACGCGGATAACGCTGCACGAAGGTATGCAGGTCGTCCAGCGTGTGCGTTTCGTTGAAGGGTTCGAGGGGTGCGGACTGAAGGTCGGTCATGACGGGGACGGGGTATGGCTGCGGCCTTGGCGTAAAACCTGAAACACCGTTTAGCGGCGCGTACGCGGTTTGCTCGGCCGTGCGTGCACCGTTCGTACCTTTTGCACCTTCAGTGCCGTCTGCCGCGCTTGCCATTCGGCGAGCGCCGACTGATAGCGCTCGAGTGCATCATCGTAGAGATCGAAGACACACGGATTGCAGCCACTATGACAACAATCGTCGAGGTCGGGCTGCGCGGGCGGCACCGGCTGCGGGTCGTCCTTGGGTGTGGCGCGGGGCACGGCGAATCGCTTTTTCCAGAAGGCGGGAAGCGCCCAGTATAAGTTGATCTTCCGCGATGCGTGCGGCGCCCCGCTCAGCCCCGCCCGACGAACGGCATCTTGCTTGCCATGATGGTCATGAACTGCACATTCACTGACAACGGCAATTCGGCCATATGCAGCACCGCGTCGGCGACGTGCTGCACGTCCATCAACGGCTCGACCGCGATTTCGCCGTTCGCCTGCGGCACGCCGCGCGCCATCCGCTCGGCCATTTCTGTCGCCGCATTGCCGATGTCGATCTGCCCGCACACGATGTCGTATTTGCGGCCGTCGAGCGAAACCGCTTTCGTGATGCCGGTAATCGCGTGCTTGGTCGCCGTGTAGGCGATGCTGTTCGGCCGCGGCGCATGCGCGGAAATCGAGCCATTGTTGACAATGCGGCCGCCCCGCGGCGTCTGCGTTTTCATCAGACCGAAGGCGGCACGTGTGCAAAGAAACACGCCCGTGAGATTGGTGTCGACCACCGAGCGCCATTCGTCGACATCGAGCTCATCGATATCCACCGGCGAGCCGTTGCGGCCCGCGTTGTTGAACAGTACGTCGAGGCGGCCGCGCCGCGAGCGGATCGTGTCGAACAGCGCGGCGACGCTGTCGGCATCCGTCACGTCGCAGGCCACGGCAAGCGCGTCGCCGCCCAGTTGCTGCGCTTCTTCGACCACGGCGTCGAGCGGCGCCTGGCGACGGCCGGCGAGTACGACGCTATAACCGTGTTCCAGCATCTTGAGCGCGCAGGCCCGGCCGATGCCGCTGCCCGCGCCCGTCACCAGCGCGACTTTCTTGATTCCCGTTCCTGTCACAGCACCTCTCCTGCTCCGTTTCTTGGGCCTTAGCACCATACAACAGCGGATCGCCCATCACAAATGCAACGGCGCGGCCGTCGCGAAGCATGGCGTCTTTCAGCATTCTTTCATTACTTATCGTTACCTTCCGCAACAGCGTCGCATTGCGCATCAATGGTATCGTTGGCTGTTGCGCGTCACGCGCGCGATTCAGGGCCTTCCCAGGACGGAGGAAGGAAGACAGGAAGCACGCTTTATGAACGAACTTTTCACGCCGCAGCAACGCAACGAGGCTCCGCCGCAGCGCCGCTGGCCGCGCACCGGCTATCCTGCGATGCTCGCGGCCACCGCCGCATGGCACGTATTCGTACTGGCGGGCTGGCTGCTGGCACCCGCCGCATGGCCGTGGTGGCTCGCCGCGATCTTCGTGAATCACGCTATTTTTACCGTGGCCGGCCTTTTGCCGCGCACCTCGCTGCTTGGCCCGAACTGGACGCACCTGCCCGCCGGCGCGCGCAACGCAGACGCGATCGCACTGACCATCGACGACGGCCCCGACCCGGTCGTCACCCCGCAAGTGCTGGATCTGCTCGACGCTTTCAAGGTGCGCGCCACCTTCTTCTGTATCGGCGCGAAAGCGCAACGCTACCCGGAACTCGCACGCGAGATCGTCGCACGCGGCCATGCGCTGGAAAACCATTCGCAGGTTCACGTCCACACGTTTTCGATCACGTTTCCGGGCGCGCTCACCCGCGAGATCGGCGCGGCGCAGCGCACCTTCGAGGCATTGAGCGGCGAGCGGCCGATGTTCTTCCGCGCCCCGGCGGGGTTGCGCAACATCTTTCTCGAGCCCGTGCTGCGCAAACTCGATTTGCGGCTCGCGGCGTGGACACGGCGCGGCTACGACACGCGCGAGCGCGATCCCCACGTGGTCGCGCACCGGCTACTCCGCGGCCTGGCGCCGCGCGACATCCTGCTGCTGCACGATGGCAATGCCGCGCTCACCATCGAGGGCAAACCGCTGATACTCGCCGTCCTGCCGCGCGTGATCGACGCGGCGCGCAGCCAGCACCTGCGCTTCGTTACGCTGCGTGAAGCACGCATCGACGACTGAACTGTGAGCAATCTTTCCGCGTGGTTCGGCCACCGGCACGCGGCGAGCCACGCAAACATTGCTTACGCGGCTCAAGCACTGCTCAGGCGCGATTGACTGTTACACGCGGAAATCCGCCGCCATGTCTTCGTCCGTGCGCGCCTCGAGCTCGCCGCTGCGGCAGGCCTTCAGGAACACGTCGTAATCACGCTCCACCTGGTCAGCGTAGCTGGCGGCATAAGCCGCGAGCGACTCCGCAAACTGGTCGCTACGGCCGATATACGCGCTGACTTCGATCGCCTGGCCACTCGCCTTGGCATGCGCGCGCGCCATGATCCAGCCGCAGAGTTTCGCGTACCCCTCCAGCAGGTCGGTGTCGAACAGTTCGATGTTCGCCGACAGCTTCATGTCGCGCAGTTGCCGGAAGTAGAAATGGCGCCCTAACGGCCCGTTCGCCCAGCCGAGAAAGATGTCGCTCGCGGCCTGCAACATGCGCTGCCCTTGCACGACGCGTTCGCCCTCGTGCTTGACGGGAGGCGACTTGTAGTACTGGGCGACCACCGACGGCCGCGCCTCCTTGAGCTGCAGAAACAATGGCTTGCCCATGTGATCCACGTTCAGCACGACCATGCAGCGCGTGCCGACGCTGCCGACGCCCACCACTTTGAATACGATGTCCTGCACGGTGAAATGGCTGAGCAACTCGCGCCGGTCATGCGACATCGTCTTCAGGTACTCGCCCCACATGCGTTCGAGCATCTTGCGCCAGTTGTGGCCCTTGAATGCCTCGGTTTCTTCAGGCGTGAACAGCGTGTTCGCGCCTAGCACGTGGAACAGCGCCGGCGGCGCATCGCGGATCGTCCAGCGGTCGCTGTCGTGCTCGGCCATTTTCTCCAGCAGATTTTCGTGGGTGCGGCTCGCGGCCTTTTCCATGCCGCGCCGCACGATACGGCGGCGCTCGGGGGTCAGCGCGGTTTCCGCCATGCGGTCGAAGGTGATGCGGTCGTACCAGAGTTCGAGCGCGCCGCATTGCGCGTATTGCGCCATGCGGTCGCGGTATTCGGTGACGGCGGTCATCACCAGATTCTCCGCTGCTCCACGACTCAAACGCATATGACGTGCAGCGACCACGAGGCTTGCGGTCAAACGTTTCAGGTCCCATTCGAAGGGACCTGTGGCGACTTCGTCGAAGTCGTTCAGATCGAACACGAGTTGACGCTCCGGTGTCGCGAACCCGCCGAAATTCATCAGATGGCCGTCGCCGCAAATCGGCATGGTGAGGCCGGTATCGGGGACACGGCTCAGGTCGTGCGCCTGAATGATCGCGGTGCCGCGAAAGAAGGTGAACGGCGACACCGACATACGCCCGTAGCGCAGCGGCACGAGCCTTTCGACTCGCCCCTCGCTGCTTTGCTTGAGCAATTCGATCGGGTTGCGATGCAACTCGCCTACCGCGCGATGGCTCGAACGCTTCGAGTGCTCACGGGCGGCACGGCCACGGGCCTCCCGTTCGGCGATGGTGCTGGCTTTCATGCTCTTCTCCGGTTTTTTTGTGTGAATCTTTACTATCGGTTCTAGAAGACTGCTTCTGCTGGCACGGTGAGCCATCACCAACGGTAGCCCACACCGCCGAAAATCACATCCGAGTCGCGATCATAGCGTGTCACGACACGATTCCATTCGATCCGCGCATTCCAGTGATCGGTCAGGCGATACGAGCCGGCGATCGTGACGAGGCCGGAAAACTTCCCGGCGCCCGGCCCTGGCGTGAGGCTGTTCTCGTTTTCGTTGATCGCATAGTAGGTGCCGACGCCGAGCCCGAGCGATACCTTATCGTTGAGGAAGGCACGCGTCGCCCACAGTTGGCTGGTCAAGCCGTCGCGGCGCGCCACCTTGCTGCTGCCCTCGTGAAGATAGCCAACCGTCACATCGAGGTATTTCGCGAGGCCGCGACGGTACTCGATCGCGCCGCCAAGTGCAGTCGGCGAGCTGGTCGAATTGATGATCGTCTCGCCGAGGTACACCGCCACTTCGTTGTTGGTGACCTTGTGCGTACTGCCGCTCGCCCAGTCGCGTGGACCGGGTGTGCCCGGGGCATCGAGCTGATAGCCGACGCCGAACATCACGCTGGTCGCATCCGGCCCGCGCTGCACATGCACGCGATTCAACTGCAGTTGCGTGATCCACCGGCTCGACGCGTAGTACGCCGCGCGCACGCTATACACGACGCCCCAGCCGTGAGTGTCCGAATAGCTCCCGCCTTGCACGGCCGTGGTGGTGTCGAAGTAACGGTATGGACCGACGCCCACCTGCAGGACGAACTGCGGGCTCCCGACGGGAATACGGCCCCATAGCTGGATCATCTGGCCGTCGCGATGATGATTGGGAATGTGCCCTTCATTCAGCCACGTGAAGCTCGCGGCGAAGTATTGCCCGAGCCCTTCCTGATAGTCGATTGCCCAGGTGTAGGTGTTCGTGCTGCCCGCGCGCGAGCCGCCGCCGAATAGGGAAAACTCCTGGGCGTGAGCCGCGTTGGACGCGAATAGGAGCCCGAGACCGGCAAGGCAGGAGGCCGCTTTGGTTGCCAGCTTGATGTTCTCGGCAGAATTCAGATTCCACATGCTTTTCGCATCTCCGGATGGGCCGCTGTCGCTGCCGGCATTCGTGAGCCGACGAGAAGCCGCGTGGCGCGCTTTGAGCGCCGGGACCGGCTGTCGTTACAAACTGTTTGCCATGCTAGCAGACCGCCCGGTAAAAATGCCACACCACGCGTTTTGGATAACCCGATCATGCAGCCACATCCTTACTCATCCGATCCGTAAATCGCCACTATTGGTTGCGACCACAACGACTGGTCGCAACACGACGGACAAAATTACCGGAAGTCGATTCGAACGATTACCCGGCGACGGCAAGAAGAGCCAGACCGAACCGACGCCGCCGACCACGGTCCCACCGATCGTAGCGCCCTCGGACGCGGCACGGCTTCAGCAGTTGAAAGAGAGGCTCACCGCCTTGATCGAGCAGAGCCCAGCGTTGAGGGCATTCAAGGATCAGATCCGCATTTCGATCACGAACGAAGGTCTGCGCATCGAGATTGTCGATTCGCAGAATCGTCCGATGTTTCCGTCCGGCAGTTCGAAGTTGCAGCCTTACGCCGTGACGATCCTGACGCAGATCGGCGCCGCGCTCAACGACGTGGAGAACCGCATTTCGATAGCCGGCCATACCGACGCGGTGCCATACACGGCCGGGCCCGAGGGCTACTCGAACTGGGAACTATCGTCCGACCGGGCCAACGCCGCGCGCCGCGCGCCGCGCGTTGGTCGTCGGCGGCATGCGCGGCGAGAAGCTGCTGCAGGTGCGCGGACTCGCCGATGTATTGCCGCTGAACAGCAACGTCGCCGACGAACCGACCAATCGACGGATCAGTATCCTCGTGCTGAATAAGGCCGCGGAACTCGCGTTCTTCCACGACGGCGGCCGCACGGCAATTGATGAAACGTCACCGGCGAGTTCAGCTATTCCCGAGGTAGTGAACCGTTTTCAGCCGGTCAGTGTTTCGCGTAGCACGCCGTAGAATTTTCTATGTCGACGTGCTTGGCGTCAGACACGTTGTCGTCAATTCCACCCTGGTGTTTGGCGGATTTTTGATGTTGATGGCGGTATTCGTGGGGATTAATTTCCGGCGGAGACGCTGATAAAAATCACGCCGTTGCATCGCCATCGCACCTCGACGGAGCTAGGCTCCAGATGACCAATGGTTTTCGAAGTACTCTTCGGCGAGCGCAGCGCCGCCGGAAGTATGACGCCCTTGTCACAAGCGCATGCAGGTGCACGCACACGGATTCCAGATGCACCACTACCCTGTGTAAACTATGGACCCCGCCTAGCAGGAGTGGTTTGAGCCGCTTTCTTTTGCCTACTTTTCTTTGCGGCATGCAAAGAAAAGTAGGTGCCGCCCCGCACAGGGGCAACGCTAATAGACCACTAACAAAACAAGGAAAGGCCAACGCCGCCGGAGCAATCACCCCAGCAGCGCCAGCCAAACAAAAACATCAAACCGCCGCCACAACCCTCCGCGGCGACAAAACCGACACAACAAAACTAACAACAACATTAGCAGCGAGCGCAATCAACCCAATATAAACCGGATAGACAGCATCCCCAACATGCAAGGCAAACACCGGCTTTAGCCCTTGAGAAACAGCAAGCCCAGTCCCAAGCACAATCCCGACCAACCACCCAAGAAACAACCCCGCCGTATTCAACCGCCGCGTATACAAAGAAAACACAATAGCCGGAAAGATCTGCAAAATCCAAACCCCACCCAGCAACTGCAAATCAATCGCATACTGCGTCGGCAGGAACACAATAAACAACAGCGCCCCAAACTTCACAACCAGCGAAACGATCTTCGCAGTAGAAGCCTCCGCCTCAGGCGTAATACCCGGCGAAACAAGAGGACGCCACAAATTCCGCGTGAACAGATTAGCCGCACCAATCGACATGATCGCGGCGGGCACCAACGCGCTAATCGCAATAGCCGCAGCCGCAAAGCCAACGAACCACGACGGGAACAACGTGTTAAACAGCGCCGGCACCATATCGGACGCCGACTTCACATGCACACCGGCCGCAATCGCCATATACCCGAGCAACGCAATCAACCCCAGCAACAGCGTATACGCCGGCAGGAAAATCGCATTCTTGCGTACGGTATTAGCCGACGAGGACGACAACACCGCCGTCATCGTATGCGGATACATGAACGCCGCCAGTGCCGAACCCAAAGCCAGCGATGCATAAGCAGTGAACTGAGCCGGCTTCAGAATGATCCCGGTTGCGCCGCCCTTGGCCTTGAAATACGTATCGGCCGCATCGAACACATGCGCATAGCCGCCGAGCTTCGCCGGAATCAGCCAAATCGCCGCGATAACGACGATATAGATCATGATGTCCTTGACGAACGCGATCATCGCCGGTGCCCGCAAGCCGCTTGCGTACGTGTAAAGCGCAAGAATCACGAAGGCGACGATCAGCGGCATCTCGCCCGTCACACCTAGCCCTTTGATCACGACCTGCATGCCCACCAGTTGCAGCGCGATATATGGCATCGTCGCGACAATGCCGGTCAATGCAACCGCAGCCGGGAACCACTTGCCACCGTATTCGCTCTGCACATAATCCGCTGCCGTGATGTGATCCTTCGCCTTCGCGATCTTCCACAGCTTCGGCATCACCGCGAACACGAACGGATAGACGATGATCGTGTACGGCAGCGCAAAGAAGCCATACGCGCCCACCGAATACACCAGCGCGGGCACCGCGATCACCGTATAAGCGGTATAGAAGTCGCCGCCGACGAGGAACCACGAAATCACCGTGCCGAATTGGCGGCCACCCAGGCCCCACTCATGCAATTGCGTCAGATCGCCCCGCTTCCAGCGCGCGGCAAAAAAACCGATCACAGTGACGAGAACAAAGAACGCGATAAAGACGGTCATCGCGACCGGGTTGACATCGCTCATTTGACACCTCGGTACACGACGTAAATCAGTAGCGAGGTCAACGGAACCCACAAGAACTGATACCAGTAGAAGAACGGAAAGCCGGCGAACGAGGGCCGCGTGTCGTTATAGAACGGCAACCACAGCAACGCGATGTACGGGATCAGCAGGATTAGCCATAGCCATGAACGGCCGGCAGATTGGGAGGTCTCCACAAACTTCTCCTAGGTCTATTATTGAAATCGCGCTCCGGAAGGCGCGGTGCGTCGTGGGGATGTAGTATTCGCCTTCGTGAGCGCTCTCACAAGCGCGCAACTACGTAAGCCGGCTACGTAATACTACGTAGCCCGTCGGCCGTCCTGTCTACGATGAAACTCAAAGCAAAGATTGTCCTGCTGGCGATCGTGCCCTTTCTGGCGGCCATCGCCAGCATTGAAATTGGCGTGCGCCAGGAAGCCACGGCGCTCGCCGACACGCAGCACGCGACCACCCAGGCCGCGTACCTGGCCAGCAAGGAAGTCGAGCTCAAACACTACGTCGAGCTCGCGACCACGGCGATCGCCCCGCTCTACAACGCCGGCCAGGACAACGCCCGCGACGACGCAATGCTGCGCACCCGCGCGCTCGACATCCTCGAGAAAATGGATTTCGGCAAGGACGGCTACTTCTTCGTCTACGACATGCACGGCCGTTCGCTGATGCATCCGCGCGAACCCGATCTCGTCGGACGCGACCTCTGGGAGCTGCGCGATCCGCAAGGCAAGCTGACGATCCAGCAATTGCTCGCCGCGGCCACGCGCGGCGGCGGCTATGTGCGCTACGTGTGGCATCGTCCGTCGACGGGCAAGCTCGCGTCGAAACTGGGTTACGTGGTGCCGCTCGAACGCTGGGGCTGGATGATCGGCACCGGCATCTATCTCGACGATGTCGACGCCACGCTCGCGGCCATCGATCAGCGCGCGGCGGCCAACATCGATCGCACGATGCAGTGGATCGATGCCATCGCACTCGCCGGGCTCGCCGTGATCGCATTGTGTGCGCTGGTACTCAACGTCACCGAATACCGCAGCGCCGATGCAAAACTGAAGCGGCTCGCGCAGCAGGTGGTCGACTCGCAGGAAAACGAACGGGCGCGCCTGTCGCGTGAATTGCACGACGGCATCAGTCAAATGATGGTTTCCGTGAAGTTGCTGCTCGAATCGGCGTTGGCGCGCTTCGAACGCAGCGATGTACGCGTGCCTGCGGCGGAAGCCGCGCTATCGACCAGCGTGGCGCGCATCGGCGATACCTTGCGTGAAGTGCGCCGCATTTCCCACGCGCTGCGTCCGTCGATGCTCGATGACCTCGGCGTAGCGGCCGCGCTGGAGCAGCTCACGCGCGAGTTGAGCGACGAATCCGGCATCAAGATCGGCTTCACGCAGATCGCCCACACTCATGTAGCGGCTTTGCCGGAAGCCGTGAATACGGTCCTGTTCCGTATCGCCCAGGAAGCGCTGACGAACATCGTACGGCACGCACAGGCGTCCAGCGCGGCGCTTTCGCTGGAAGTATCGAGCGACGCCGTCACGCTGACGATTTCGGACAACGGGCGCGGTTTCGATGTGGCGCACGCACTCGTCAGTCCACGCGCGGGCGTGGGTCTGCGCAATATGCGCGAGCGGCTGGACGTACTGGGCGGCAAGCTGTCGCTCAGTTCGCAAGCCGGTCATACGATCGTAACCGCGCGCGTGCCGGTCGTTGCGTCTGGGCTTCAATCGCCGGCCTTGCAGGAAACCTCACTATGAACGACATGTCACTTGCCATCGCACGTCTGATTCTGATCGACGACCATCCGCTGGTACGCGACGGCTTGCGCGCCCGGCTCGAAGCCGTGCGCAACATCGAAATCGTCGGCGAAGCGGGCAATGCGCAGGAAGCACTCGCACTCGCCGCCAGCCAGGAACCTCATCTGGTGCTGATGGATGTTGGCATGAACGGAATGAACGGCATCGCGTTGGCCGGCATGTTTCATGAGCGCTTCCCGGCGATACGCGTGCTGATGCTCTCCATGCACGACAACCTCGAGTACGTGACCCAGGCGGTGCGCGCAGGGGCCAGCGGTTATGTGCTCAAGGACTCGCCCGCCACCGAAATCATTCAGGCGATTGGCGCGGTGCTGGAAGGCAAAACGTTTTTCAGCGCGGGGCTGGGCGCGCGGTTGATCCAGGCATCGGCGACGCAGTCGCCCATTGAAAGGCTCACACCGCGCGAGCGCGATATTCTCGATGCGCTCGCGGAAGGTCTCTCGAGCAAGCAGATCGCTCAACGCAACGACCTCTCGGTGCGCACGGTGGAAACGCATCGGCTGAACCTGAAGCGCAAACTCGATATCGAAGGCCAGGCCGAGTTGATCAAGTTCGCCGTTGAAAATCGTCGCAAGAGTCAGTGATGCCCTGAGCCGCTGCATAATCTCGACTGGGTAGTCGAGAATCAAAACCGTCGGTCCGTCTGCCCCACGCTCAAATCCCGGAGCCCAAGACGATGAAGCGCCTGATCCAACAGCACCTGGCGAGTCTGCTGATCTGCATGGCCGCGACGCATGCCCAGGCGCAAGCGCAACGCGTCAATCGCGGCCACGATCCATTCTTTCAGATATCCAAAGCGATCGACAAATGCCCGGTTCCCTTAGGTCCACTCGAGACCGAGCAGGAATGGCTCGACGACAGTCATTACCGGATCGAGCGCGGCAATAGCTGCTGGGTGGAGGGCCGTTGCCGTCTGTCGAACGCGTATCTCTACGACGTGGAAATCGCGGACGCCGTCCAGCGGCGTCTCACCAACATCAATTACGCCACTCACTGGCGCGAACAGTCGACGCTGTGGCTCACGCTGCAACGTCGTTTCATCTACGTGCAAGGCTGCGTCGCACCAGGCTTCGACAAACAGACGTTCCTCGCGGAACTCGCGAAAACGGCGGACGTCGATCGCGTGATCGACGACACTACAACCAACCCGCACGCAGCGTCGCTACCCTATAAAACGCTGGCAGATCCTGACAAGCCCGTGATCGATCCGGGCAACTAGCCACAGTAGCGCAGCGGCGGCAATCTAGTCAGCAGCACCCCCACGGTCACTATTGTCCCGAATGATTTGCGCGATCAGCACGTCCGCATCGCGCGAGACGTTATCGTGAACGCGGGTACTCTGTGTGGCCGCCGGCGTATCGTTGCCGATCAGATGACCGCTGCGCACATGCGTATCCACCGACACCTGCATCGACAGGCCGAGCCGCAGCGGATGCGCCGCGAGTTCGGCCGCGTCGAGCGAAATCACGATCGGCACGCGCTGCACGACCTTGATCCAGTTACCGGCAGCGTTCTGCGAGGGCAGCATCGAAAACGCACTGCCTGTGCCTGCCGAAAAACCCTCCACGTGCCCCTGATACACCACTTGCGAGCCGTACACGTCCGACACGATACGTACCGGCTGCCCCACGCGCATGCTGCGAATCTGGCCTTCCTTGAAATTCGCCTCGACCCACAGACGCTCAAGCGGAATGATCGACATGAGTGCGAGCCCCGGCCCGACCTGCTGGCCGATCTGCACCGAACGCTGTCCGACCGTGCCGTCGACGGGAGAAACGACGGTGGTGCGCTGCAGATTACGGTAAGCGAGCCGCAATTGCGCCGCGGCTTGCAGAACCGGCGGGCTGGCTTCGACCGGGAATTTCCCGCCGAGCGCGCGGGCGGCATCGAGCTGGACTTGCGCCGAGGCGAGATTCGCTTGCGCGACTGCGACCGCTTCGCGAGCACGCGCCAATTCTTCCGGCGACACGACTTCCACTGACGCATGATCGCGCGCCGCCAGTGCACGTTGCGCCAACGCGAGTTCGGCGCGGCGCGCCTCGATTGACTGGACATAGAGCTTGCGCGAGATCGTCGCGTTCGCCACCTGTCGCACGGCGAGTGTCAGTTGCGCTTTGGCCTGCGCGAACGCGGCGGCTGCCTCGGCATCGTCGAGTTTGACGAGCGGCTGACCGGCACCCACCTGCCGTGTGTTGTCCACCAGAATATCGGTGACCGTGCCGGGTATCTGCGCGGCGATCTGGACGATGTTGCCCGCCACGTAGGCGTCGTCGGTCTCTTCGAAGAAACGCGCGCTTAAGCCCCAATACGTCAGCCACGCCACACCGGCGAGCGCCACCACACCGAAGAAAACGGCAAAACGGCGCCGGCGCGCCGCCCGTTTCGAATCATGCGCGTCGCTCGTTACGCCCGCCGCGTTTGCCGGGTTTGCCTGCTCCTCGGTCCAGCTCGCGGCATGTTGTGCCTGTTTATCGTTGTGCATTCAATCGAAGTGCGTATCCGTGATGCGTGCGTGGGAGGGAAAGGTGGTCTGATAGTGAGAAATCGGTGCGCCCGCCACCTTGCGTACGTCGAAGCCACCACCGAGCGCGCCGACCAGCGCAACCTGCAGCATTCTGCGGCGGCCCTGCAAATCCACCTGCTGCGCGCGTTCGTCGAGCAAAGACAGGTCGGCCAGCGTCACGTCCTTCTGCATGCCGATGCCGCGGCGATGCCGCTCTTCAGCGATCGCGACGATATGCGAGGCCGCTTCCACGGCGCGCGTCTGCTCGGTCGCGAGCGTATCGAACGTGCGCAAGGAAGTCAGTTGACGCGCGACCTCCCCTAGCGCCTCGTCGACGGTCTTGTTGTAGAGGCCGATCGCGGCGTCGACGTTGGCGTAATCGCCGCCTAATTGCGCATGCAACCGGGTCCGGTCGAAAATCGGCAAGGAGATCGCCGGTCCCACCGAGCCGGTCAACGCCGCGCGCGAGAAAAGCGCGCCGGGCGTCAATGCTGTCAGTCCGGCAAAGGCCACCAGATTCACGTCCGGATAGAACTGCGCCCGCGTGGCGTCGGTGTTGGCGAGCGCCGCTTCAGCCCGCAAACGCGCCGCCACGATGTCAGGCCGACGGCCCAACAGATCGACCGGCAATTGCGCAGGCATCGGCGCATCGGCCGCCGCGGCCAGTTGCGGACGATGCAGCGACAAACCCCGCTCCGCGCCGCGCCCCGTCAACACGCCGATCTGCAATTCGGTCAGTTTGATGCGCTCGTCGTTGAGCGCCTGCTGGGAGGCGAGCCGGCTTCGCTTGAGTGTGGCGTCGGCCGAGTCGTACGCGTTATCGATGCCACGCGCGCCACGCTCGCGCAAGACCGCATCGACCCTGTCCGCGGCCTGCTGCTTTTGCAGCAAAATGTCCTGCATCGCAAAGGCGCGGTCGAGCTCGCAGTAGAGCGTCACGAGCGCGACCGTCAGCGTGAGCCGCGCCTGCTCCGCATCGACTCGTGCGGCATCGCGCGTGGACAGCAGGCTGCCGGTCAGCGCGGCATTTTTGCCCCACAGGTCGAGCTGGTAGCTCAAGCCCGCGAATAACGCAGCCGGCGACACCACCGGATCATTGAACAACTGCACCGGAATCTGTTGGCCGCCGACGGATACGTTGGCCACATCGTTCGGCTGCGGTAAGCGGGCTTTACTCACCGTCGCGCCAGCCGTGCCGGTGAGGCCGGTGAGCGATGCAAACTGCTCGAGTTGTGCCTGCGCGGCACCCACTCTCGCTTTGGCAATCTGCAGGTCGGGATTGTTTTGCAAGGCTTCGGCGGTCAGCTCATCCAGTTGCGGATCGCGGTAGCGCTTGACCCAATCGGGCGCGGGCCATGCACCGTTCGCGCCTGGCCCGATGGTCTGCGAAAGTGCATCGGCGGATGGCTTGATCGGTTTGACGTTGGCTTGCAGACCCGCATCGCTCACGCAACCGGTCAGCGCCGCTGCAATCAGCAGCAGCGGCAGCAGCAACGGCAAGGTGCGTGTCATAGGGAATTGCATAGACCGTCTCATGAGTGCCGGGTAAGAGGCATTGCACGTTCTCCTGCTACCGGCGTATTCATCTCGCCAAAGCTCGCCGAGTTAGCCGCATTAACCGCATTCGTGGTCCTGGCCACTTTGGACGCAAATCGCGGACGGGTCCTCTCAAGCGGCCCCATTCGTCCGAAGAACCCATCGAATAGACCCAGCGCAATCGCGTTGAGCTTGGCCAGCTTGTCTTTTTCAAGCAGCGCAATCTGCACGATTTGCCAGAGCGTCAGCACGTTCGGCACGATTGCGACCGGCAGACGCATTCCATATTGCAGCGCAAGCTGCATCGCGTTTCGCGCGCTGTAATAGCGGCGGAAACCGGGGTGATTCATCGTCGTCAATTCCAGAGAACCCAGTTTGTGGCGGCGCCGTGAGCCGATCCGATGCAGCAGCACGAGCGACGGCACCACGTACACGGGCACATTACGCAGCAATGCACGCAAGCAGTATTCGGTATCGACGTGGTCGATAAAGAGCGCTTCGTCAAATCGGCCGAGCCGCGCGAGCGCCTCGCGTGAAATGACACAGCCGGACGAAATCAGAAACGCGCAGCGCTGCATCGCAGCATCGGCGTGTATCGACAGCCTCTCTACCGCCAAACCGCTCGTCGCGAGTTCGGGCAGGAAGCGTTGATCGTTTTCATCGAAGATACGCGGGCCCGCTAAAAATGCCCGGCCACTCATCGACGTGCACCGGTCGCGCATCACGGCGAAGTAAGCCTCCGGCGCCTCGGAATCCTGGTCAAACAGCGCGACCGCATCCGCGCCTGCGTCGAACAGCGCGTTCAAGCCGCAATTGAAGGCGCCGGCAATGCCGTTGCGGTTGCCGTGATGCAGCAACGCGACGCCAGCCTCGCCCAGCATCATCGCGGCGCGCGCGTCCGGCAACGGCGAGTTGTCGACCACCAACAAGCGGTCGCACGCCGAACGCATCGCCACCGCGCGCGCGAGCTGCGCTTCACTCGGATGAAACAGGATGATCAATGCGCCCAGGATCGTCATTCGAAGTTCCTCAGTGACCTAAAGCCATCGCCGCGCCGCGCTTGGGACGCGTGAGCCACATCATGACGGCGAGCACGAGGCAGGTGATGCTTGCCATGTAGAACATGTCGCCGGTCGCCATCATGTAGGCCTGTTGCTGCACGACGTGATGCAAGGTGGTGAGTTCGCGCGCGCCGTCGATGCCCATGCCGTGCAGACTCTGAACGAAGCGCTGCGTATTGCCGGACGATTTCGTCACCGACTGCGCGACGACGTCATAGTGATACAGCGCACGGTTATCCCATAGCGTGACACTCATCGCCGTGCCGAACGCCGCCGACAGCGTGCGCAAGAAATTCGACAGACTCGAGGCCGCGGCGAGCTTGTCGTCGGATACGCGCGAGAGCGTCGCTGCCGTCAACGGAATGAAGAAGCACGGCAAGCCGATGCCCTGAATCAGACCCGGCGTGATGATCTGCGTGAAAGTCATGGTCAGCGTGAAATGCGCATCCCACCACAGCACGGCCGCGAACACGAGAAAGCCGAAAGTCGCGAGCACGCGCGCGTCGAAACGGGCCGCATAAATGCCGACCAGAATCGAGAACACCAGCGCGAGCACGCCAAGCGGCGCGGTGGCGAGTCCGGCCTGGTACGCGGTGTAGCCCATCACAGCCTGCAACCAGAGCGGAAAGATCACGCCCACCACCGAGAAGCTCATCATGCCCAGCGAAATGATCAGCACGCAGAACGAAAACGTGCGATCACGGAACAGGCTCAGATCGATCACCGGATGCCGTTCGCCCGCCTCCCAGATCAACAGCGACGCGATCGCCAAGCCGGCGATGATCGCCAGCGTCAGGATTAACGGCGAATCGAACCAGCCGCGGTCGTGACCGAGATCCAGCACCGTCTGCAACGAGCCCACGCCGACGACCAGCAAGATAATGCCAGGCAGATCGATCGGCACCGCCTTGCCGACGGGTGCATCGCGGCGCAACAGCGTCATACACACTGCGAACGAGAAGATGCCGATCGGCAGATTGATCAGGAAGATCCACGGCCACGAAAAATTGTCGATGATCCAGCCGCCCACCACCGGACCGAAGATCGGCGCAAGCAGCACCGTCATCGCCCACAGCGCGAGTGCCACGACGCGCTTATCCGGCGGAAAGGTCCGCAGCAGGATCGTTTGGGAAAGCGGCACCATCGGCCCGGAAAAGAGCCCCTGCAATGCCCGGCATACCACCAGAAGATGAAAGTCGCCGGCCACGCCGCATAGCAGCGACGTCAACGTGAAAAGGATCACCGCGCCAAGGAACAGCCGCGTTTCGCCGACCCGCCGCGAGAGCCAGCCCGTCAAGGGCACGGCGATGGCGGCGGCCACGGAGTACGAGCTGATCACCCACGTGCCCTGGCTGTTGGACACGCCGAGGCCGCCGGAAATAGCCGGTACCGCGACGTTGGTTACCGTCGAATCCAGGACTTCGATGAATGTGGCCAGCGACAGCGCGAACGTCAGCAAGGCGAGCCGCGCACCGTGCATGCCGGGTACGCTGCGCTCGCCGGTGGCGCCAGGGCCGACGCCATGCGCCTCGTCAAACGACGCGGCGCGTTTCGGCAATGGCGTGGCGGCGCTCATACGCTATGCCCGCTGTCTGCGAATGCCGGCAAAGACATGCGGCCGACGGTTTGCGCGCGCATGCCGGTCGGCATGAAACCTTCGATATAGCGTGCGGCCGCCTCGCAACCATCCGGCGATGACGCGAGCCGGTCCTGCACGCGTCCGCACTGCGTCGCGATTGACGGGCTGCCGAGCAAATGCCTCAGCGCACGCGCAAGCGCCTGCGGCTCCAGTGGTTTATCGAGCCGAACGCCGCAACCGCTCACGACGACACGCTGCGCGTTATCGAACTGATCGTGCGCGAACGGCGTAACCACTTGCGGAATGCCGGCAGCATACGCAAGCGCCGCCGTGCCGATGCCGCCGTGATGCACCAGCGCCCGGCAGCGCGGCAACAGCTTCTGTAGCGGCACGTAGCGCCGCTTGAGCAGCATGCCCTGTGCGTCTGTCTGCCCGTCCAACGGAGCTTGCGGCGCATCCGGCGTCAAAAGAATCCCGCGCAACCCGCTTTCCGCCAGCGCCGCGCTCACTGCATTCGTATAGCGCGCCTGATCGATCAAGGTCGAACCGGCGGTGAAAACCACCGGCCGCTCGCCCGCGGCGAGAAAGGCGTCGAGTTGCGGATCGGGCGCGTGCACGCCCGTGTCGTTGAACAGCGGAAAACCGCTGAGGCAGCGCGGCGACGGCCAATCCGGTTGAGCTTGCGCGAACCAGTCAGGAAAGAGACACAGCACACCGTCGGTCGAATGCAGCCACTCGCCGAAAATGCGCCGCGCCGGTGCGAGCGCCAGTTCCACGCGCAACGCATTCAATGCGGGGCCGCAGACCTTGTCGAGCGCCTGGCGCTCGATCAGCCGCAGCAGCGCCGTTTTTACAGCCAGCGGCAAGCCACGCGGAATCGTCAGCCGCGGGTGGGTGGGCGGCGCATGCGCGGAGAGCAGTGTCGACGGCGAGACCTGCACCGACACGAACGGCACCCGATACAGCTCCTGCATCAACCGCGCTGAAAAAGCCCACAACGTGCCGACCAGCACAGTGTCGCTATCGGTCAACGCAGCCAGCGTGTCGAAATGCGGTCGCAGCGTCGGCGCAATCACCGCCCACAGCGTGCGGAATGACGTACGCGGATGCCATAGCGCCGGGTTCGCCATCGCCGCTTCATATTCCGCGGCGGTGCCGATCGGCACGAATGTGAAACCCTGGCGCGAGACAGCCTCCGCGAACGGCGGATGCGTGCAGAAGACGATCTCGTGGCCGCGCGCAGCCAACGCCGCGCCGATGCCGAGCAAAGGATGCACGTCTCCCGCCGAGCCGATCGCGGTGATGATGACTTTCGTCATTCAGGTCGCTCAGAAGAGACCGGGAATCAGCGCGGCGACGTCGCGACGATACTGCGAATACGCGCGGCCGAAGTGACCGGTCAGCCAGCTCTCTTCGACCCGGACCTTGTACGCCAGCGAGGCGAAAATCAGCACTAACCCAGCCACGCCACGCCATTGCGCGCCGATCAGCACAGCGCCGAGCAGCGCCAGCAGGCAGCCGGTATAGATCGGATGACGAACCAGTCCATAAGGTCCGCTGCGCACCAGCTCATGCCCTTCCTTCAGTGTGACCGACACGCTCCAGTTAGTGCCGAGATGCAGCCGCGCCCACACGGAAAATGCAAGGCCGGCCAGCAGCACGGCGAGGCCGGCAAACTGCAGCGGCCCGATTGCATGCGGATCGAAGGACAGCGCCGCTGTGTTGAAGTCCGGCAGGACGATCAACGCGCCTCCGCCGATCAACGGAATCGACTGCAACGTGCGCGATAGAGACGCCTCCTTGCGCGCGGTTTCTTTGACCCGGTTCGACGTCGCGATCCAATACAGCAGCCACAGCGTCCACGGTACGACGATAGCGATGCTCTGAGCGATATTCACGGTAGTTCGACCTCTTGGAACGAGTGATCGGCGGAAGCTTGCAACGCGACATTCGCGACGTTCGCGATGGCGGGTTGTTGCACCGGCATGATGGGCGCGCGGGCGGCGAACGTGTCGAAACAGTCGAGCCCACGGCCTGGCGCCTGCGCCCGCGCGGCGCCGAAGTAATCGAAAATGGCCGTCCGAACCTGGCGCAGCGCGGCCCGCCCTTCGAGATCGAGGAAATGCCCGGCCTGCTCGATCGTCAGAAACTCGGCGCGCTTCAGATGCGCGCTAAGCGAGCGGGCGTCTTCCGGTGTGGTGTAGTCGTCGATCTCGCCGTTGAGGAATTTCAGACCGCACTCGATGTTGCGGAACTCGTGCAGATAGTCCTCTGGACGAATGGCCAGAATCTGGTCGACGTGAAAGGCCACCTGGTCCTGCTCATCGCGTGGCAGCGTTGAGAGGTAGCGGTAGTTATAGAGCTTCATGATGCGCGGCAGATGCTGGCCAACGGTATCGTTGAGCAACTGCGCGGCCTTCAGATTTTCGCCGGCGGCGATGTGGTCGCGTGCCGCGGTCACGTACGCGGTCATTGCCGCGTTGAGCCGCGGCGAGAACGACGCAATCACAGCGCGTCGCACGCTGGTGCGCGCCCGCGAGAGCGCCAGCAGCGACGCCACCCCGCCCCACGACACCGACAACAGGAAGCTTGGCTCGAATAAGCCTATTAGATGCAGCAGAATGTCGACTTCATCGTCTTTTGTCAGAACGAAGTCGCACACGTTATGCGCTTTCGATTGACCCGCATAGGGTAAATCGAAACAAATTGGGTTATAGCGTTCGCCGAGGTATTTGATTGTCTGTCCGAACGACGCCGTGGTGGCCAGCGCGCCGTTGATCAGAATGACACTCTCGAAGGCCGGATCGAATACGTGACGTTCAACGTAGACTTTCAGGCCCGCCGGTAGCGGAACAAGGAGTTTTTCGATGGGCATGGCGTATTCGCATGCACTTGCGCAAGGCAAATGCGTACCGATACCGCGCCCGCGCTCGCGGACGCCTTGCGGCCGTACTACCGGGGATCAGGCCCATGCGATTTGCCTTTACGTACATTACGTACCTTTACGCCGGCAAATCCGATCCGCGACGACCGCTGCTGCACCGAAAACACGTACCACTCGACGTGATACCCGCCTGCTCTTCGTGACGCGCGCCTGAACTCAGGTCCGCTTCAATCGAGCGTTCGATGCCTCGTAATATATTTATATGTAATTTCGAATGCGCTGCTTCAATCTCTGCGGCACGCCATTCGTTGACGCCAGTCTGCCCTCACTGCGTGAAGACTTCATGTCAATATACGATGACGGAAAGCTTTTTAACATGTTTCAAAAATAAAAGCTAAAAAAAGTCATTGAGCATATGTTCGAATTTGGCGGGAAAATGTTATTGAAAGGAAACAGCAGCGCGTTGCGCAGTCATCGCGTCGCCGCTGCGTAGCCAGCAGCGACGCGAACTTCCCGATGTGCGTTGACAACACTAACGGACCAGCGAGAAGGCTTCCCGGCAGGCGATCTCACCTGCGCCATACACGCCGACCACCGTATAGTCCGACGCCACGCATTCGAACGTCGCGCCCTGAAACGTGATGACGAAATGGCGTTGTACGGGACCGGGCGACGTAGCGGCCGAAATCTCAGCGGCCAGCGACGAATTCATGACTTCGTGAACCGAGTACCCACTGAGCCCTTGCGACGCGAGTGGATGGATCTCGAGATCGACATCGCCGGGCGGCCCGAGCCGATGAAACACGGCGTCGGGAAATAGCACCGTGCAAAATGGATCGTCGTCGGAATCGAATGGTCCGAACCGTTCGAAGTCGGATTCAGCAATCGGATAAGCCAGAATCACCCGGCGGTCGCTGGCGACAATGAATGGTTCGGCGGCATCGGCTGCCGGATGAGGAACGGAGTCCAGCAGGACGACATGGTCCTCCTGCTGGGGTACTTCTAGCATGCTGGTCATCTACTTCACGACTCCGTTGCGCTCACACGCCGGCTTGTACCGTCGAGGTTTGCGGCGCTGCGGCAACGCTCGTCGCGCCGGCTTTGCCTTTACCACCCGTCTTGCGGCCCGGTGCTTTCCTGGCCGTTGCGGTTTTCTTCACGGCAGTCTTCCTTACCGCGGCTTTCTTCGCAGCGGGCTTGGCCGCGCTTTTCTTTGCCGCAGCCTTTTTAGTCGCCGCAGTACCCTTCTTCCCAGCCGCTTTGGACGCCACTGCCTTTTTCGCCGTGACGGTTTTTTGGGCGGCGACATTGCTGGTGGCCGCAGCGCTATCGATCAGAAATTTGGTGCGATCCTTGACCGTGGCGAGCCATGCCGGCGCCGGGCCGCGTCCGCTCCAGGTCGCACCGGTTTTCGGATTGAGGTACTTGGGCGGCTGCGCGCCTTTAGGCTGGCCTTTACTTTTGCCTTTGGGAGTCACCGCTGCCTTTGCCGCGGACTTCAGTTCGCTTGCGCCTTCAATCAGGAATTGAGTCCGGTCTTTCACGGCAGCAATCCAGGCCGGTGCACGCCCGTGACCTGTCCATGTCGCGCCGGTTTTATGGTCGCGGTACTTCGGCAGCGACTTACCCGCGCTGACTGCTTTTACCTTGCCACCTGCAGCATGACCATTCAAGGCGCGCGCGGCGCGTCTCGCCTTTGCCTTTGCTTCGATATCTGCGGTAGTGAGGCCGTGCTTGAGCATCAGGTCGCGAATCTGGTCGACCGCGGCTTGTGCTTTCCTGGCAATAAGGACGTCAGCTTGCGCCTGGAGTTTCTTAAGCTTCGCCTGGATTTGCTCTAACGTGGGCATTTGATTGCTCCTTATGTGGTAATCGATCGCACTATGCCATGAATAGCGCGAGAAAGGCAGATCTACGCGCCTATAAGGGCATCAGGTTTACGCGGGAGCGCATCGCGTGGAGTACGAACCTTTCGCGTCCTGTACCCGATAGCCGCATTCTTTAGCTTTTCCCATTGCGAGCCAATCGCTTAAGTCGGCGTAAAAACGACAACCTGGCGATCGGCGATATACCGCACGCTGCGCACGAACCGGTACTGTTGATCGTCGGCGGTTATCCGGTTGAGTCCCAGCTGCGTCAATGCGAGCATCTCGTCGGCCTGGAAAGCGGCCACTACGCCGTGATCCGTCAAATCCTCCAGCGTGCCGGACGGATTGCCGACATAAATACTGCGCACCTGCGTGCCGATCCGCATCAGAACCACGCTTTCTCCCTCGTCGAGCGCCAGTTCGAGATAGGCCGCAAGCGTTCGTAATGAATCCGGCGTGCAAGCCTGAGCCTGATAGATTGCAGCATTCGATGGCGTCATTTCTATTTCCCCGTCACCTATGTCAAGAGAAGCCGGCCGCCGTGCAATGCGGCAATAGTCGCTTCTACTATAGGCAAGCATCCGGAGATTCAAAGGGCGGCAGTTCATTTTTTTGCCGGTAACCCCACGTTACCAATCTCGCAGCGCTGTTTCACCTGCGTCCGGACTGTCCTTCTACCGCCACGGCGAGTGGCGCGAACGCCGCGAATGGCGTGAACGTGAATGGCGTCGCGAGCAATGGCGCGAGCACGAATGGCATGGACGCGGCCGCTGGGGCGGCTATTGAAATGACGCGCAAAAGCGCCCTCTTTTCACGCGATCCGTAGACCGCGAGTCGGCAGAATCTCCTGCGTAATCACAAAACGGTGCTCTTTGACGGCGTCGTGAAAGCGCCGGTAATCACTTTTCTCAAAGACGTCGCTCCACCGGGGGCGGTCCCCGCTGTCGTCGTCGGACTGCAAACCGGTGGCTTTATATTTCCAGGAGCCGAGCCCCTTGGCTACATAGTCCGGAATCGACTCTGACAGGCCTGGAATGGCGTCGGTTTTCAGCGCTTCGCAAATGATCTGCAGGCGCTTGTTGTCGTCGAGATTCCGATTGGTATCGAGAAGCTTCGTGAGCGCGGCTTTGACATCTTCCGGCAAGCCGGGCTGGGATTCAAAATCTTCCCGTCCCGCGACATAGGCGCGCACCGCGCGGCAAGTCATCTCGGCCGCCTGCATGAACTCCGGCAGATTGTGCCTTTTGACGCGCTCATTTCTGCCGTCGATGTAATGCCATTTCGCCCACGGCTGATCGGGATAATGCAAAGCGGCCCCATGACCGACGGGCAGTGCAAGCGTCAGTACATCTTCCTCGACGTGTTGGACCAGATGCCGCGTGGCGCGGGTAAGACGGGCAAGCCAGCCTTCCCGCGTGCAATCTTCCGCCTCCAGCATATGAACGCGGTTCATCGGGCTTTCGATACCGGCGAAGCCCTGGTGAGCCCACGTATCGACGTACGCGTGCAGCGTCACGCCCAAGCGGTGCAATGCCGTGTCCGTGCCCCGCTGCCGGATCGCGCGGCGCACCACCTCGCGAGCAACAGCGCTATCCGGCCGGCACACCGCCTTCTCTTCAAGCGTCTCCCCCTCACCGGCAGGCAGAAAATGAAATGGCGTCCACACCAGACGGTTCTGGTCGTCTTCCGTGTTGGTGTAGTCGAATAGCTTGTGCGCCGTGGCAAAGCGCTCAAAAGTCTCGCCGCCCGCAAAACGCAGTATTCCTGAAGTGGTCGCATCGTCGACATACTGGCAGGCATGGGCCACCGTGAGCGCCTCAGCGGGCGCCATCCCGCCGGTACGGGCGACGATATAGACCACCCCGTAGTGAAAATCGATATTCATGGCAAACGCTCCTGACGCGCGACGAATGACGGCTAGATCTTCCGCAATGCGCAAAGCAGCGATTGCAGTGTCGCCGCACGCGCAGAGGGTAAACGACCGAGTGCAACAGGACTTTAAAAAGAACGCGACTACTTTTAGCGGAACGCATACGCCACGCCTACCCCATACGTAATCTGATTGCGCGTGCCGCGCTGCGTGACGACCGGACTTTCGGCGGCCGAGCCCGTCAATCGCTGATAGTAGATCATCGCTGCGCCGAACCAGTTTTTGTTGAACTGGTAGATCGTGGCGCCCCAACTGGTGATCTGTTCCATGCCGAAACGGCATCCTTTGTCGCATTGTCTCTCATGCGAATCTTCGGACCACCTGAACACCGGTGAAAAAGGATACTGCAATGAAACTCAAGGAGTGGAGAGAAGGTGCAAGTCCGGAGCGGCGTAGCCTGATACGCAGCAAGCTTCACGTATTGCTGGCCACTATCGGTACGCTTTCTTTCGTAGTCGGCATTGGAGTGGCCATCAACGGCGGCCTTGAATTCAATCGTACCAAAGTCTTCGTCGGCGTCGGCATTATCGTCGTGTCCACTATTGTGTATGTGTCGATGCTATTCGCGCCAGCCGAGTAAGGCGAGAACTTCTGTTCTTTTAGAGAATCCAGTCGATCGACTACACGTCAGGTTCAGTCACCACGAGAGTGGCTCGATTTCTATCACAGACAGATTTCAGTGGGCAAATGCAGTGCCCGGAAAAAGAAAAACCCCGCTTCGATCTCCCGAGCGGGGTTCAGTCTCAGCGCACTTCGCGCGGTATTACTTGACGATACCTACGAGTTCGACTTCAAACGTCAGGTCGCTATTCGGCGGAATCGGGCCAACTCCGCGCTCGCCATAGGCCGTGGCCGACGGGCAGGTCAGCTTGGCCTTCTCGCCGACCTTCATTTTTTGCACGCCTTGCGTCCAGCACGGAATCACGCGATTAAGCGGGAAAGTTGCCGGACCGCCATGTTTGGCCGAGCTATCGAACTCGGTGCCGTTAGCGAGCGTGCCGCGATAGTTGACCTTGACGACATCGTCTGCGGCCGGCTGGGCACCGGTGCCCTGCGTAAGATGTTCAACGATTACGCCGGAAGGCAGTTTCTCAGTGGTGGAAGCGGCCATCGCCGTGGAAGAAAGAACAGCCGCGGCGACCAAAGCAACGATAGATTTCAAGGCGAGTCTCCAGGTGGGTAGTGCGTGCCATTGTAGCGGATGACATGTTGCATGCCACCGACCGCCGATGCTGGGCAATCACAGCCGCAAAGGCAGTTGAGCGGCAGGGCCCGTGGCACAGAGAATGCTACTCCTGACGAGCGACACGTAGGGCCGCCACCGCGCGTGCGGTTAATCCAGTCGGCGCACCACGTACTCACCCGCCGTCTCAACCGCGTGCGTCTTGAAGTCCGCAAGCACTGTTTCGCGCTCACGGACATCGGCCAGCACAGCCGGGTCGAGTAGCGCGGTAATCACTTCCTCCCGATCGCGGCTCGCTTCCTTCAGCACGTCGCCATAGGGGCCCCAGATCGCGCTCGCACCGCACGTTCCCCAACCGCCGGTGATGCCGACGTGATTCGACAAGAGTACGTACAGGGTGTTGTCGAAAGCACGCGCGGGAAACCAGATGCGCGACTGGTGATAGCCAGTCTTCACGCTGAAGAGCGCGCTCACCAGATAAGCGTGCGCGCCGTTCACAGCGGCGTTGCGCGCGTGCTCAGGAAAACCGGAGTCGTAGCACACGCCGAGCGCGAGCCGCCATCCGTCGATCTCCAGCATGCAGCCTTGCGTGCCGGGTCGGTAAGTCTTCGTTTCGCTGCTGTAGAGATGCTGTTTGTGATACGGCTCGCCCAGCTCGCCGGAATGGTTGAAGATCAGCGACGAAATATGAAGGGCGTCCACGCTGCCTATGCTACGTGTTGCCGCACCGACGACTACGACGATCCCACGCTCGCGGCAAACCTCCCGAATCGGTTCGAGCCGCGCGTCGTGTTCGTCGAAGGCGTATTTCGCGGGGTCGCCGGCAATCAGGTCAGGCTCGTAGCCGCTTAGAAATTTCTCGGGAAAGACCACCAGTTTCGCGCCGTGGTCGGCTGCAACGCCGGTCAGTTCGACCGTTCTGGCAATGTTCGCCGTGACGTCGCCGGAAACCGGTTGCGCTTGCGCCGCCGCAATTCGCAAAGGTGCTTGCGGCAGCGAGGCCTGTTTGTTATTCAACGCGGACTCCGTTCTGAATGGACTGTTGCGGTGTGCACGCCGGCGGCTGGCTTTGGCGTTTTACGCGGTGAGCGAGACCCGGCATTTAATCATGGACGGCACTCTATCAGGCGGACGCTGTTTGTGTTTTCGTGGATCGCGTCGGGCGGATGTTTTTCGAACTTAAGAAGGCAGGTGATTGAAGCGGCGCGGGCGGCCGTTTGTCGGCCGCCCGCGCGCTGAGGGTTGCAAGACGCGTTAGTGGCCGTGGCCGCCGCCGTAACCGCCACCATGGCCGCCACTGCCGCCGAAGCCTCCACCGAAACCGCCGCCATGGCCCTGGCCGCTGCTGCCTTTGCCGCCGTCGCCTTTGCCGCCGTTGCTATGACCACCGTCGCCATGGCTGCCATCTCCATGACTGCCGTCACCATGGCCACCATCTCCGTGGCCGCCGTCGCCATGGCCACCGTCTCCATGACCACCGTCGCCATGGCCACCGTCGCCATGGCCGCCGTTGCCATGACCACCGTCACCATGGCCGCCATCGCCATGACCACCATCCCCATGGCCGCCGTTGCCATGACCGCCATCTCCATGGCCGCCATCGCCATGGCCACCGTCACCATGACCGCCGTCGCCGTGGCCGCCGTTGCCGTGACCACCATCGCCATGACCGCCGTCACCATGACCGCCGTCGCCGTGGCCGCCGTTGCCATGACCACCGTCACCATGGCCGCCATCGCCGTGGCCGCCGTCGCCGTGACCACCATCGCCATGACCGCCGTCACCATGACCGCCATTGCCATGGCCACCGTCGCCATGACCGCCATCTCCATGGCCACCGTCACCGTGGCCACCGTCGCCATGACCGCCATCGCCGTGGCCGCCGTCACCGTGACCGCCATCGCCATGACCACCATCCCCGTGGCCGCCGTCACCATGACCACCGTCGCCGTGGCCGCCATCGCCGTGGCCGCCACCATTTCCGCCAGTTCCACCACCGCCTGTTCCACCACTACCTGTCCCACCACTACCCGTCCCACCACTACCCGTCCCACCGCTTCCCGTCCCACCACTTCCCGTCCCGCCACTTCCCGTCCCACCGCTGCCTGTTCCACCACTTCCCGTCCCGCCGCTGCCCGTCCCACCACTTCCCGTCCCACCACTTCCCGTCCCGCCGCTGCCTGTCCCACCACTTCCTGTCCCACCGCTTCCCGTCCCACCACTGCCTGTCCCACCACTGCCTGTCCCACCACTGCCTGTCCCACCACTGCCCGTCCCACCACTGCCTGTCCCACCACTTCCCGTCCCACCACTGCCTTTCCCACCACTTCCCGTTCCACCACTTCCCGTTCCACCACCCGTCCCGCCCTTTCCTCCACCGCCGCTCCCTACACTTCCGGCGCCGAGTCCCACCGCGCCGGACGTCGAGCCGCCTCCGCTACCGTTAGCGCCCGCTCCAGTCGACGAAGTCCCGCTGCCATTGCTGCTCTGCGAGCCCGACGCCGATGTAGACCCCAGCCCCGCAGCCACTGCCACTCCACTTCCGCCGAACGCCCGCAGCCCACCGTCATCCTGCTTGCAGCCGAGCGTGTCGAATAGCGGGCAATCGATCGGCAATACCTGCGAAACCGTCAGCTTCGTCGAACTTGCGGACTGCGCCACAGGTTCAGCCGGGCTCGTTTGAGCGCCCGCCATCGCCGCATAAAGACTCACAGCAATCGCCAATACCGCTTTGCTTGTCCCCAACGTCCGCGCGTCCCCGTTTTTCTTTTTCATTTCATTCTCCTAACCATATAATTCGAAAGACAGATCCAGATAACGAGTGAATCTCTGTTCGCTGTTAAAAATGAAACTTCAAAGCCCAGTCGGCATTGCCAGGCACCGCACGAAAAGCGCGCGACTCCCGGCATCGCATCCGCAGATACTCCCGGTCCGATTTGACGTGATCCGGGAGAAGCGACTGGCTGTGCGCGAACAAAGGTTTGAAAAGAGCACAGCAGGGGCCCGATGGAAGTTGAAGTTATGCGGAGCGTCATCCAATGACCGTGCGTTACCCCACGCAATGCGAGATTGCTGGCCTGTTTCCGATTAATTGCGCTGCACGACTGTCAAAGATCGTCAATTACCGTTTTTAACAGCGTCGGAAATCCTCATCTCCAGATACGCAGTCCAAACTATTATTTTTACTTCAAGTCCGGCTCGCCTAATCAGATGATTCGAACAGCCGCAAACAAACTATTTACCCAGGAGTGAGCAGTTTCGGTGGAGATACATGGACCGTGACGCGAACAATTGTTTTGCCTATGTGTTTGTCCGGACACAAAAGAGAATTTACAAAGACGGGAGTGAGCGCAATCACACAGACAGTACTACGGTGCGCGACCCATCACTCGGCCAAACGAAGCGCGCCTCGTCGCGGACATCGACCGGCGCTCGGCGTCCGCGCCATCGTTATCCGTGCGCCACCCCACTAAGCGAGCGAGAAAACCGAATCAGGCGACAACAGGAAGATCGCAACCTCATCGACAACAGGAAGAGAAATGCTTTTATCCGAACAATGCGTGCTGGTAACCGGCGGCGCTCGTGGACTCGGTGCCGCGATCACACGCGCACTGGTACGCGAAGGCGCCGGCGTCGTGGTGAATTACTGTAAGAGCGAAACGCTGGCTCACGCGCTGAGAGACGAATTCGGCGATCGTGTCCTGCCGATCCAGGCGGATCTGATCGTGGACGGCGGCCTCGTGAAGGGTTAATCCAAAAGCGCGCAGCAACGCTGCGCTCAGCGTTCCGCTCAACTGACCTCGACCACAACTTTGCCTCGCGCGCTACCGTCGGCCAGTGCTTCATACGCAAGCTGCGCGGTGCCCAGATCAAAGCGCCGCGCGTCGAGGCGAGGCGCAAGCCTGTTTTCTTCGGCAAGCCGCGCGGCCACACGCAGCATCTCGCCGTGATGCGCGCGGCCTTTCCCGGAAAGCAACGCATGCAGCGTGAACACGCCCGAGTAGGTGGCTTCGCGAAACGACAGCGGCGCTAGCGCATGCGTGCCCCACCCGAGCGCGCTCACCACATGGCCGAAATGCCTCACGGCGACAAACGATGCGTCGAGCGTCGTCCCGCCGACGGTATCGACAACCAGGTCGAAACCCACGCCATCCGTCGCAGACTGGACATATTGCTCGACCGACTGTGCACGGTAATCGATCGGTCTGGCGCCGAGCGCCTCCACCACGCTGCGGTCGCGCTCGCTCACTGTCGTAAAGACCTTCGCACCCAGCGCGAGCGCCAACTGCACAGAGACGTATCCGACTCCCCCTGCCCCGCCATGCACGAGCACCGTTTGCCCTGCCTGCAGATGCGCGCGATCGACAATGCCCGAGTACGCCGTGATGAAAGCAAGCGGCAGCGCAGCGGCTTCGCGCATTGAGAGATTGGACGGTTTCAAGGCCAGCAGATCCGCATCGACAGATGCGTATTGCGCCAGCGAACCTTGCAGGCCGCCCACGCCCCCCGTCATTCCGTACACCTGATCACCCGCCTTGAACCTGTCGACACCGGCGCCCATTGCCTCGACGACGCCGGCCATGTCGATCCCCAGCACCGCCGGCAAGGGATGTTTCGCGTGCCCGGCGGCGCCGGCGCGAATTTTTGTGTCGAGCGGATTGAGGCCGCTCGCGGCGATTCGCACCAGCACCTCACCCCGCGCAGGCTCGGGGCGCGGTAGTTCGGTCAGTTCGAGCGGGCCGTTGTGCTGCCTGAGAACAAGAGCTTGCATGGACATCACGCCTCCCCAGCGATTGATCGTGAACGAGTCGATACGGGCATATTCCTCCGTGCGAAGCCGCATGTAAATCGACACGTCCGCAAGGTACGCAAACGAAAATTCCACCGTTCGCCCACCAAAGTGTCGCTGCGCAGCCACCACCGCGGCGCACAACCAACACTTCCTCTCGCAGTCTTTTCCCGAAGTATTTCCACCATACACAGCGGCGACGACAGCCATGACTCGTGCCGCAGCGCACGGACACTTGCCGTACGTGCTTTCGCGCGGTGTCGATCGCGGACGCGGGTTTACCTTCGTTTGACTTAAGGAAGCAGGGCCGTTTACTGGACGCAACTTGAACCTGTCCAGACGCTTTCAATTTGCTTTGTGCAGCTCAATGGTGTTTCGAGAGCGTCTCCCATTAATGTCTGGAGGTGTGTCATGGTAAGCGTGTCCAGCAGCGCCGCAGAAGAACTCAAAGCCGCGATTCGAGGCGAACTGTTGCGGCCCGGAGACGCGGGTTTCGACGAGGCCCGCAGCATCTGGAATGCAATGATCGACCGGCATCCGGCGCTGATTCTGCGCTGCGCCGGCGTGGCCGACGTGCGCCGCGGCGTAGCCTTCGCGCGCGACAACAATCTGCCGCTGGCGGTGCATAGCGGCGGCCATAACATCGCCGGCACCGCGCTATGCGACGACGGCCTCGTGATCGATCTGTCGCCGATGAAATCCGTATTCATCGATCCGGTCGCGCAGCGCGCGTATGTCGAGCCTGGTGCTACGCTCGGCGATTTCGACCACGAAGCACAAGCATTCGGACTCGCCACGCCACTTGGCATCAACTCGACCACTGGCGTGGCAGGTCTGACGCTAGGGGGCGGCTTCGGCTGGCTGAGCCGCAGATACGGCATGACCGTCGACAATCTGATTTCAGCAGACGTGGTCACCGCCGACGGGGAGTTGCTGCACGCAAGCGCGGACTCGCACGACGATCTGTTCTGGGCGATTCGCGGCGGCGGCGGCAATTTCGGCGTCGTGACGCGTTTCGAGTTCGCGCTGCACCCGGTCGGGCCGCTCGTGTACGGCGGCCTCGTCGTGCTGCCGATCGACCAGGCGAAAAATGCCCTGCTCAAGTACCGCACGGCTGCAGAACAGATGCCTGAGGAGCTGAGCGTATGGGCCGTTTTACGGCTTGCGCCACCGCTGCCGTTCCTGCCGCCCGAAGTGCACGGCAAACCGGTCATCGTATTCGCGATGTGCTACTCGGGCCCCATCGAAAACGGGCCGTCCGTGGTGGAGGCCGTACGCGGCTTCGGCACACCGGTCGGCGAACATCTCGGGCCGATGCCGTACGCCATGTGGCAACAGGCGTTCGATCCACTGCTCACGCCGGGCGCTCGTAACTACTGGAAGTCGCACAATCTCGACAAAATATCGGATGGTCTCATCGATGCGCTGCTCGATGCGATCGGCAAGCTGCCGTCACCGCAATGCGAAATCTTCTTCGGGCAGATCGGCGCGCAGACGAGCCGCGTGCCGGTCGAAGCCACGGCCTATTCGAGCCGCGACACGCAATACGCCATGAACGTGCACGGCCGTTGGGACGACGCGAGCGATGACGAGCGCTGCATTGCCTGGGCGCGCGCTTTCTTCGACGCAGCCGCACCGTTCGCGCTAGGCAGCGTGTACGTCAACTTCATGACGCAGGAGGAAGGCGGCCGGGTGGCTGACGCGTATGGGCCAAACTACGAGCGTCTCGGCGCCGTGAAGAACCGCTACGACCCTGACAACCTGTTCCGCCACAATCAGAATATCCGCCCGGCGGCCTAGAAATCGAGGGGGAAGTTGAGGGGGGAAGCGGAGTTGAGCGCCGTGAATCCCCGCGCGAACGTCAGCGCATGACAGTTGTCTATACACAGGCCGCGGCGTCAGGCACGCTAAATGCTGATTGGCAGGCATACGGGCTGCCGACGTACGCATGTGCCGAAGTCACGGCACTCACTGTCACACAAGAAAACGCAATCTTCACTACGCACCAGGAGAACAATCATGCGCAGACGACAATTCATCATGACCACGAGCGCCGCTTTGGCTACGGCGGGTTTTGGCCTCGCCGGCTGCACGACCACGTCGCCATCCTCGAGCGCGTCTGAGTCGGCGAACGCCGGCAAGCGCGACACGATCAACGCCGGCGTCGATTCCACCTTGTCGCGTCTCTACGCGAACGTCACCGGCTCGCGTGAACTGGTCGGCAAGGCGCAAGGCGTGCTGGTGTTCCCGTCGGTAATTTCCGCGGGCTTCTGGGTTGGCGCGCAATATGGCGAAGGCGCGTTGCGCGTGGCCGGACGCACAACGGGCTACTACAGCACTGTCGCGGGTTCGTTCGGTTTGCAGATCGGCGCCCAGTCCAAGGCGCTGGTCTTCCTGTTCATGACGCAAGGGGCGCTCGACACATTCCTCAGCAGCCAGGGATGGGCAGCAGGCGCCGATGCAACGGTTGCCGTGCTGAAGGTCGGTGCGAACGGCGCGATCGATACGTCGACCGCCACCAGCCCGGTCGAAGCGTTTGTGCTGACGAACGGCGGCTTGATGGCAGGGGTGTCGCTCGAAGGCACCAAGGTCTCACGTCTGATCATCTGAGCGAACGCTCGCTGGCGCGCGGTCAGGCGCTGTCACGCAACTGGTCGCGTGACGCCTCCATCAGGCGGCGTCACGCGCGCCACGATCACGGCTCTGCTTGCCTCACCAGTCATATTGACCACATTGCGGTAAAACTCACCCGTTTTACAATCCCGCCTGGCCACTGCGTCACCTTGGCCACGACATTCAGTCTGTCTGGCGCCTCGCGTGCCCCACGCTGTTCACGCCCCTTCCGGCAGCGTGAACACGGCAATCGCGGCCGCCAGTTGCCCGGTCTGTGCTTTCAGGACGTCGGCCGACGCGCTGGCTTCTTCCACCAATGCAGCGTTCTGCTGGGTCGTTTGATCCATGCTCGCCACCGCGATGTTGACCTGCTCGATGCCCGAGCTTTGCTCGACCGACGCCGCGCTGATCTCGCCCATGATGTCGGTCACGCGGCGCACTGCGTGCACCACTTCCTGCATCGTTTCACCGGCCCGGCCCACGTACTGCGAGCCGCCTTCGATCTGCGCGGCCGATTCTTCGATCAGCGTCTTGATCTCCTTGGCCGCCGCCGCGCTACGCTGCGCGAGGCTGCGCACTTCGCCCGCCACCACCGCAAAGCCGCGCCCTTCCTCACCGGCGCGCGCCGCTTCGACGGCCGCGTTCAAGGCAAGAATGTTGGTCTGAAATGCAATCCCCTCGATCACCCCAATGATGTCGCCGATCCGGTGCGATGACTGCGAGATGCCACGCATCGTCTCGACCACCTGGCCGACCACTTCACCGCCGCGCGCCGCCGTCTCCGAGGCGTTGTGCGCCAGTTGACTGGCCTGCTTGGCGTTATCGGCGTTCTGCTTCACGGTCGCGGTGATCTGCTCCATGCTGGAAGCGGTTTCGCCGAGCGCTGTCGCCTGCTGTTCCGTGCGGCGCGACAGGTCCGCGTTGCCGGCGGCGATCTCGTTGGACACCGTCGAAATCAGCGTTGCGCCGCTGCGAATCTGCATGATCGCCTGCGCGAGTCGATGCTGCATGCGCTGCATCGCGGCGAGCAGGCTGACGTTGTCGCCGGCTTTCGTCTCGACGACCACATCGAGGTCGCCATCGGCGATACGTGAAGCGATCTGCGCCGCGTAAGCCGGTTCGCCGCCGAGTTGCCGCAAGATGCTGCGCAGGATCACGCCGATCACGAGCCCCACCACCAGACACAGAATCAGCGCGGCACCGACGTACTGCGCGAGGGTGGTGTAAAACGCGGCGTCGATATCGTCGGTGAACACACCGGTGACGATCGTCCAGTCCCATGGCTTGTAGAGCCGCACGTAGTTGATCTTCGGCGCCATCTGATTGGAGCCCGGCTTCAGGAACTGCAGGTGGATGAAGCCTTCGCCTTCGCGCTGGGCGAGATCCGAGCCGTCCTTGAACACGTGACGGCCTTGCGGGTCCGTGAAGCCGCTCATGTCCTTGCCTTCGAGATCGGCCCGCACGCCGTGCATCAGCACTCTTGCATGCGCATCCTCGAGCACGAGGTAGCCGCCGGCGCCGTCATAGCGCATCGCGCGCAGGTCGGCCATGGCCGTACGTTGCGCGTCGCCGAGCGACATCGTGCCGGCCGCAACGAGGCCGTTATAGCGATCCAGCACGCTGTAGGCCACGCTCACCACGCTTTTCAGCTCGGCCTGACGGTCGGCGATCATCGTGTCGCGCGTTTTGAACCCGCCCCACAGGCCGATGGCCAGAATTCCCATGCACATTACTGCCAGCGCGAGCCAAAGCCGCACTTTCAGGCGAAAACGTTCCATCTCCGTATTCCTTTGTACTTATAGCCGGCGCCGCGCGGGCGGGCACCGTAACTGTTCATGTCAATCTTCGGAATAACGGCGGAGCGGGAGAAAACTTCAGCGTTTGTTTGATGCGTGTGTTTGATGCCTTCGTGCGTTGACCTATGGGGCGGAGCTTGACTGGTGCTGCTTGCCGGGGCGGCGGCATTCTAACGGCACACATGCTCGCGGCGTATCACGCGCATGGGCACGAAGCGCTTGTTATAGTGACAGGCACAAGGTTTGCGAAAGGCGTCGATGCGAAGTCTGCAAATGCTGCATTGAGGCCACCTTAGCGGCTCGCACACTGCGCTTGCGGCGCCAGTATCCCCTTGAGAAACACGACCATGGACATCGACACGCTCTCCTCCGAGAACCTCCAGTTGGTAGCGCGCAGGCAGGCCAACTGGGCAATTGGCGCATTCAAACAGTTCTCCGACGACCGTTGCGCGGCCATGGCCGCCAGCATCGCCTTCTATGCGGCCTTCTCGCTCGCGCCCACGCTGGTCATGGTGATCGCCGTGGCGGGCTGGTTCTTCGGCGCCGCGGCCGCGCGCGGTGAACTGTTCACCCACATTCACGGCCTGCTCGGCGACCAGGCCGCCGCGGGCGTGCAAACCATCGTCGAGAACGCTCATCACAGCGGCAGCGCCGGCGGCATCGCGGCGATCATTTCGTTCTCGATGCTGGCGATCGGCGCCTCGGCTACCTTCTCGTCGCTCAATAGCGCGCTCAATCTGGTGTGGCCGTATACCGGGCCGCGCTCGTCGAGCGTGATCGCGATGGTGCGCGTGCGCCTGATCTCGTTCGGCCTCGTGCTCGGTGTCGCCTTCCTGCTGATCGTCTCGCTGGTGCTCGATACGGTCATCACGTTCATCGGCAAATGGCTGTGGGGCAACTCGCCGTATGTGGTGATCGGCAACCTGCTGCAACTCGGCGTCGGCCTGCTGGTGCTGGCCTTCGCCTTCGCCGGACTGCTGAAGTTTCTGCCGGACGCCAAGGTGCAGTGGCGCGATGCGTTCGTCGGCGGGATCGTCGCGGCTGTGCTGTTCTCGGCGGGCAAGAAACTGTTCGCGCTGTATATCGCGCATGCCGGGATGGCGAGTTCATTCGGCGCCGCCGGTTCGCTGGCCGTGCTGCTGATGTGGCTGTACTTCTCGGCCGCCGTGCTCCTGCTCGGTGCGGAGTTTTCGGCGGCGCGCGGGCGCATGCACGATCCGCGCGGCGGCTGGGGCATGCAGGAAGACTCGCCGCCCGGCAGCCGTGCCGTGCTTGCTTCGGTGCTGGCGGCCTCGACGGTATCGATCGATGCGCAGCCTTGCGTGAAAGACCGAGAAACCCCTGCTGCCGGGCTTGCCCCAGCAACCGGAGCGGCTGCCGCCGTGGCGCGTGCCGCAGCAACGCCAGCGTCAGCTTTACCGCCGCTGGAACCGCGAAAGAAGACTTCAGCGCGGGCGACCGTAGTCAAGATCGGCCGCACCGTAGTCCTTGCCGAAGCGCGAGCGACACGTGTCGCCGCGGTCACGTTGGTCGAAGCGGGCCGCACGGCCGTCGCCGCCGATCGTTACGTCAAACGGCACCCGTGGACCTCGGTGCTGTTTGCGGCAGCGGCTGGACTCGCTGCCGCCGCCGTGGCGCGCCGCAAAGGTGACGATGACGGCCGTGGCGCGTGAATGCGCGTGAAGAGTGAAGCTGGTGGCAGTTCGCACCGACAACACCAGAAGGGAGCGCCCCGACATGAGAACCATGGCGGCGGACCAAAGCAGGGGGCCGGAACGGCCGGCCACGACGGCAAACCACAGCAGCAAATCCCGGCCACAAGTTTGCGACGGCAGCGGTGGCTACCTGCTCATAACGCATAAATTCTGTCCAGCGCGCCCGTCAAGCGCGACGCGGCTCTGTTTTTATATGGGCGCTGAAGAACCGATGGAACAACTAGACGACTAGATTACAAAGGACATTCAAACAAGTGTCTAAATTGCAGGTCCCGAGGCCTTCACTATCAACAAAACAACAATAATGCGCACTCAGCGAACGAATATTGCTGAAACAGCAACAATCGTTAACGGGCTTTAAATACAAGGCTTTGCGTCGTTTGTCGGTTTTTGGAGACACTCTTTTTTTTCCGGTTCTTACCAGTTGAGGCAGTGAGCTATTCTCCTTTCCGCAACAACAAACTAATCATCTGCGTGGAGAAAAGGATGAAACGAATCGCCCTGTCTACCCTCTCGCTGGCGCTGCTCGGCGCCACCGGCGTAGCACATGCTCAAAGCAGCGTTACCCTCTATGGCCTGATCGACGACTCGATCCAGTACATCAACAACAACAACGTTTCGGGCAAGAACAAGAGTTCCGTCGCTATGGCCGCAGGCAACCTGCAGGGTAGCCGCTGGGGCATGAAGGGCACGGAGGATCTGGGCGGTGGCCTGAAGGCTATCTTCCAGTTGGAAAACGGTTTCGACCCGAACAGCGGCAAGCTGAACCAAGGCGGTCGCGAATTCGGCCGCCAGGCCTTTGTTGGCCTGCAAAGCGACCAGTTCGGTACGGTCACCATCGGCCGCCAGTATGACCCGGTGGTCGACCTGGTTCAGGCGCTGACGGCAGACAACTACTTCGGTTCCACCTTCACGACGCCGAGCGACGTTGACAACAACGACAACAGCTCGCGTACGAACAACGCAGTCAAGTACACGTCGAACACGTACGCTGGCTTCCAGTTCGAAGCAATGTACGCATTCGGCGGCGTAGCAGGCTCGTCGGGTGCAGGTCAAACCTGGTCCGGCGCAGCAACGTACGCGAACGGTCCGTTCAGCATCGCTGCTGGCTACATCCGCATGGACAACTCCAACACGGCGGCCGCTCGCGCAACTGGTTGGAACGCGACGTCGGACGGCACGTTCAACTCGATCAATGCACCGTACGCATCGGCGAAGTCGATCGGTATCGCTTCGGTTGCTGGCCAGTACGTTATCGGCCCGGTCACGGCTGGTATCCGTTACAGCAACGCACAGTACAAGCCGGACGCCCTCTCGACGTTCAGCTCGACCGAGCGTTACAACGTCGGTGCTGGCTTCGTGAACTACCAACTGACGCCGGCAGCATTGCTGGGTCTGGGCTACACGTTCACGCACGCTTCGGGCAACGGTCCGTCGGCATCGTATAACCAGATCTCGCTGGGCGGCGACTACAACCTGTCGAAGCGCACAGACCTCTACCTGGTCGGCGCCTATCAAAGGGCATCGGGCACGGGCGCAACGGCAACGGTTGCCGACTACGACGCCGAATCGGCCTCGAACTCGCAAGTAATCGTCAGCCTCGGTATCCGCCACAAGTTCTAATCGAACTTGACGGACTGCGGGAGCAACACGCAGTCGAAGACCAGCCACGGGCAATCAGCCTGTGGCTGGTTTTTTTTTCGTCCCCAGGCTTTGGCGCTCGCGGCGACGACTGGTCCGTCCGAGTCATGCCGCGGATCGAGGGACAACCGCGCACGCGCTGCACGTCCATCGCGATCCCCTCAGTAAATGAAAAGGCCGCCAGCAAGCCCTTAACAGGCTCGTGACGACCTTGGTGTGATGCTCCCGGCCAGCGATCTACGCCGAACGCCCTAGCGCCGCTGGGCCTTGCCCTTCTCCGCCTGCGCCAATGTCTGCGCCGGCTTCGCATCGAGCTCGTGCTCCACGCCGTCCGCCCCCACCGGCGCGCGATGCAGCACCAATGCACGCTCACGCTGCAGCAGCGGCACATCAGGCGATTCCTGCCAGTCCGGATCGGGAATCTCGCCGAATACCTGACGCAGCCGCTCGCCCCACGTGCGGTGAATCATCTCGAAGTACGCATTGTCGTGGTCGATCGAGACGAAGCGCGTGACGTGCAGCGAATCTTTCTCATACACAAGCAGATCCAGTGGCAGCCCGACCGAAAGATTCGAACGCAGCGTCGAGTCCATCGAAATCAGCGCGCACTTGGCCGCTTCGTCGAGCGGCGTGGACGGCGTCAGCACGCGATCGATGATCGGCTTGCCGTACTTGGCCTCGCCGATCTGGAAATACGGGTTCACAGCCGACGCTTCGATGAAATTGCCCGCCGCGTAGATCATGAACAGGCGCGGCCGGTTGCCGGCGATCTGGCCACCGAGAATGAAGCTGCAATTGAATTCGACGCCGAATTCCTGCAGCGCCTCCGCTTCGCGCTGATGCACGCGGCGTACCGCGTGGCCAATCACGCGGGCCGCGTCGGCCATGGTGGGCGCACTCCAGAGCGTAGGCTGCGAAGGATCGACGGGCTCGGACAGCTCGTGCAGCACCGCTTGCGTGAGCGACAGATTGCCCGCGCCCAGCAGCACAAGCATGCGTTCGCCCGGCTGCTCGAACACCGACATCTTGCGCGCGGTGCTGATGTGATCGACGCCCGCATTGGTGCGCGTGTCCGACAGGAACACGAGCCCGTCATCGACGGACATCGCTACACAGTAAGTCATAAGGAAAAGTACCCGCAAAAAACGACTGAACGGCGCTATTGTAATGCGGCGCACATGCGCCTTACCCCGTTTTACGGCCGCCGCGCGCCGAATCTGAACGGCTATGCGGGCTGACGCTCACTTAAACGCCTCGCCAGCCCTCCCGGTAAGCCGTCCTGTGATGTGACCGCGGAGGCGGCCGCGGGCGGCCTGTCATGCAGCCCCGGGCGCCCAGTTGAGCCGACCGTCAGTCCCCGCCCCCTATTGCGGCATCTGCCCACTGACCGTAACGGACACCTTCAGATGCTCCTCCAGCCCGCCGATCCGCCGGCCGCGCACCGGCGCGGCAGCTTCGTAGTCGCGCGCCACGGCGAGCCGGCAGTAGATCTCACTGGCAAACGCAGCATGCGTGACGTCGACGGAAATCCAGCCCTTGCCATCGAGCCACACGTCGACCCATGCGTGGCTCGCGCCGTGGTCCGCCCCAAGGGGACTTCCTCCGGTGCTCACATCGCCGGGTTCGATGTAGCCGCTCACGTAGCGCGCCGGGATGCCGCGCGCGCGGCAGCAGGCCAGCATCAGATGCGCGTGGTCCTGGCACACGCCGTTGCCGAGCGCGAGCGCCTGGGCGGCCGTGCTGGTGACTTCGGTGATACCGGTGTTGTACTTCACGCGCTGCACGATCTGTTCGGACAACTCGATCAGATTGCCGGATGTCGCAAGACTCGGCACTGATGCGGCCAACTCGCGGATTGCCGCATCGGCCTCGGTGAGACGCGTCGAGCAGGTGAAATGCTCGAGCGGAATCGGCCCGACCGCGTCGGGCAATTGACCATCTTTCAGCGCAATCGTGTCCACTTCGCCCGCTACGTGCAGACGAATCTCGCTGTGCGGCTTGTTGATGACGAGCGTATGCAGCACATTGCCGTAGGCGTCGAAGGTGGCGTCGAGCTTGCCCGGCGCATCGATGCTCCAGCGCCGCACCACCTGCGAGGCGCCGCTCGCCGGCGTCAGACGCAGTTGCTGGATCGAATAATGGACAGTCGCTTCGTAGCGATAGGACGTGTCGTGGCGGATCGTCAGGTACATAGAAAGAACTCCGTCAGGCGACTGGCAACATCAGATAGGTACGCGCAACCAGATTGCCGAGCTCGAACACGCGAGCAAGGAACTGTGTCAGATAGGCGTGCAAGCCGGCTTCGAAAATCTGCCGGATGTCGGAATACACCAGCTCGGCGCGCAGCTTGCCGGCAAACCGTTCGCACTGGTTCGAGCCCGGCGTGCGCAGCATCGCCAGATTCGTGCAGACGCCTTCGAGCGAAGCGAGCAGCGAGCGCGGCATCTGCTGGTTCAGGATCATCAATTCGACCACTCGCGCCGGCGTGACGACATCGCGATACACCTTGCGATAAATCTCCAGCGCCGACACCGAACTGAGAATCGAGGTCCAGTAGTAAAAGTCTTCGAGCTGGCGCGCGGCATCGCGTGAATTCGGCTCGACGTCGGCAAAGCGCACGTCGAGAATCCGCGCGGTGTTGTCGGCGCGTTCGAGGAAGGTGCCGAGTTGCGTGAAGAAGAACGCGTCGTCCTGCAACGCGGTGCCGATCGTCACGCCGCGTGACAGGTGCGAGCGGAACTTCACCCACTCGAACAGCGCGCCCGGATTGCTCACGGCCTGACCGGACTGGCTCCGTTCGTTGAATTCGAGCCAGGTGTCGTTGATGGTTTCCCACCATTCGGTCGTCAAGGTGCCGCGTACGGCGCGGGCGTTTTCGCGCGCGGCCTGCAAACACGAGTGAATGCTCGACGGATTGGTCGCATCGGCCACCATGAAATCGAGCACATGTTCGCGGGTCGGTTCGTCGTAGCGCTGCGCGAACGCGCTTTCGAGCTCGGAAATGCGCAGCACCGAGCGTTGCGCGCGCGCTTCCTGTTCGGGCGTTTGCGGCAACAGCAGCGCCTTCAGGTTGATGTCGAGCATGCGGGCGGTGTTCTCCGCGCGCTCCATGTAGCGGGCCATCCAGAAGAGGTGATCGGCGGTTCGGCTTAGCATGACGGCGTTCCGTATCTGATGACGCGAGCCCCTGGTAAAAGTAAAAAGGCTCGCGCTGGTTATCCGTGTGCACCGGCGGCGGTTCGATTACTTCGCCGGCACGTTGGGTTGCGAGCGCGGTTGCATGAAATGCTGCAATAACTCCAGCATGAGCAACCGCATTGGCAACCGCGTCAGTCGACCATCCACGTATCTTTGGTCCCGCCTCCCTGCGACGAATTGACGACGAGGGAGCCCTCCTGCAACGCCACGCGCGTGAGACCACCTGCGCACATCGTCACGCTCTTGCCGGACAGCACGAACGGCCGCAAGTCGATATGGCGCGGCGCGATGCCGGATTCGACAAAGGTCGGACACGCCGACAACGCGAGCGTAGGCTGCGCGATATAACCCGCGGGCCGCGCAATCAGGCGCTCCCGGAACGATTCGATTTCGGCTTTCGTCGATGCCGGTCCCACCAGCATTCCGTAGCCGCCCGCGCCGTGCACTTCCTTCACGACCAGCTCGGGCAGATGCGCGAGCGTGTATGCGAGATCGTCAGGCTTGCGGCACTGGAACGTGGGTACGTTGTTGAGGATCGGCTTCTCGCCGAGGTAAAACTCGATCATTTCCGGCACGTACGGATAGATCGATTTGTCGTCGGCGATACCGGTGCCCATGGCGTTCGCCAGCGCCACACGTCCGGCCCGATAGGCGGTCAACAGACCCGGCACGCCCAGCGCCGAATCGTTGCGGAAAGCGAGCGGATCGAGAAAATCGTCGTCGACGCGGCGATAGATCACGTCGACGCGCTTCGGTCCCTGCGTGGTGCGCATGAACACATAGTTGTCGTCGACGAACAGGTCCTTGCCCTCCACCAGTTCGACACCCATCTGCTGTGCGAGGAAGGTGTGCTCGAAATACGCCGAGTTGTACATGCCCGGCGTGAGCACCACCACGACCGGATCGTCGACGCCTTCGGGCGCAACCGAGCGCAGGGTGTCGAGCAGCAGATCGGGATAATGCGCGACCGGCGCAATGCGGTTCTGCACGAACAGCTCGGGGAAAAGCCGCATCATCATCTTGCGGTTTTCCAACATATAGGAGACGCCCGACGGCACCCGCAGGTTGTCTTCGAGCACGTAGAACTCGCCCTCGTCGCCTGCGCGCACCACGTCGACGCCGGCGATATGCGCGTAAACACCGAGCGGTACGTTGACGCCCTGCATTTCAGGCCGGTATTGCGCGTTGGTATAGACCTGTTCGGCCGGCACGATGCCGGCACGCACGATATTGCGATCGTGATAGACGTCGTGGATAAACAGATTGAGCGCCTGCACCCGCTGGCGCAAACCGGCCTCCAGCGTCTGCCATTCGCTGCGCGGAATGATGCGCGGAATCAGATCGAAAGGGATCAGCCGCTCGGTGCCGGACAAATCGCCGTTCACCGCGAAGGTGATACCGACCCGGCGGAACAGCAGGTCGGCTTCCGCACGCTTGCGTGCGATCGCCTCATTGCCCTGCTTCACCAGCCACCGCTCAAAGCGCGCGTAGTGTGGCCGCACGGCATCGTCATGATGACGCATCTCGTCATAGCATCGCATGTCACGCCCCGCTCTTGTTGTCGGATAGAAGGCGAATGCGCTGCGCATTCGGTGTTCGACAATCGTTGAAGCAAGCGCTATGCCATTGAGCTTTTCGCGTGCCAAATACAGTGCATGCACGCCAACAGCGCATCCCGACCGGCATGGCCTCGCTGCCATCGTACTGCGGCGGCTCATGATGCGCTAGTACGGTGCATAAGCGGCACCTTGGCGGGCAGCGGCGAGTTCGCCAAACCACGGCAGGCGCGCATAAAAAATCCCCGCGGATTCGCATCCACGGGGATTCGGACAACTCGCACTGCGGGTCGGCTCAAACGTTAACCAAGGTTAAAAGCGCACGGTTAAAAACGCACCGTTAAACAACCACGCTCAAAAACCGCGGCAACGCATGAAGCACGATTAGCCTGCTGCTGCGTCTTTCAGCTTCTTCAGCGGACGTGCCTTGATGCGCACGCTAGCCGGCTTGGCCGGGAACCAACGCTCTTCGCCCGAGAACGGGTCTTTGCCGAAGCGCTTCTTCTTCGCCGGCACAGCTTGCACGACGATCTTCAGAAGACCCGACAGCGTGAATTCGCCAGCGCCCTTCTTGTGCACAGCGCCGAGGATCGTGTCTTCGAGCGCGGCCAGAACGGCCTTGGCGGTCTTCGGTTCCACAGCAGCGCGTTCAGCGACGTGTGCAGCCAGCGAGGCCTTCGTGAAGGTGTCCTTGATCGGCGACGGAGCGCTGGACGCCTTCACGGCGACCTTCTTAGCTGCGACGGCTTTCTTCGCAGGGACTTTCTTTGCAGCAACCTTCTTGGTCGGTACCGGGGCAGCAGCCTTCTTGGCCACCTTTTTTGCGGAAGTCGGCATGTTTCTCCTACCTGTAGTGGTCAGTAAATTGCACGAAGCGCACACGGTATGCGCACGCTTCAACGCCGGATTCTACAAGCGCTAATACGATTTGCGCGACTCTTTTGTGTATAACAGCGAAGGTTTGTTGCGCGGCGCAGACTGCGCAACACATTTTGATCCTTGTTTTAGCGGGTAAACGTGCGGCGGCGCGCGTCGGACCGGTCTGCAACACGAACACGTAACGTGCGTTACAAGCCATTTCGACGCCTGAATTGAGGCACTTTCGGCACCGGGCGATCGTCGACGGATAGCGACTCGATGGCGAAACCGTGACTCGCCGACGCGTTCGCCACGCCGATTCACGCGACGGAAAAAACACGCCCCCTGCAGCGAAAGTCTCTGCAAGGGGCGGCTAACATTGCTCTGCGACAGAAAATCGCAGGCCGTTTCAAGGATAGGCTTAAGTAATGTTCGAGCGTGTTTTGAGTCGTCAGCGGGCGAGCCGCGGCAGAATGTCGGCGAGCCTGGTAAGGGCCGCGTCGATATGTTCGACCGCAATGCTGCCGTAACCCAACATCAAACCGGGCTGCGGCTTCGCACGCTGATAAAACGGCGCGAGCCCATACAAACCGATCGACGCTTCACGCGCGGCGCTCACTAGCGCCTCCTCGGTCAACGGCGCCTTCAGCCACGTCGCCATATGGATGCCGGCGGTCGGCACAATCGGTTCGAACCACGGCGCGAGGTCGCCCTGCAAATGCTTCAGCAGCATCGCGCGGCGCGCCGCATAGGTCTTGTGCATGCGCCGCAGATGTTTGGCGAAGTCGCCGTTGAGCATGAAGGTCGCGAGCGCGGTTTGCGTGAGGGTGCAGCCGTGACAGTCGGCAATCTGTCGGGCCTTGAGAAGCGGGCCATAGAGGGAGGCCGGCGGCACCACGTAGCCGACCCGCAGTTCCGGAAAAATCGTCTTCGAAAACGTCCCCACGTATGCGACCAGACCGGCGCGGTCGAGACTCTTCAGCGGCTCCATCGGCCGGCCTTCGAAACGGTACTCGCAGTCGTAGTCGTCTTCGATGATCACGGCGCCGCGTTTCTGCGCCCATTCGAGCAACTCGACGCGCCGCTCCAGACTCATCGGCATGCCGAGCGGGAACTGATGCGAGGGCGTCACGTAGACGATCCGCGCCTTGTCCGGGAGCTTGCTCACGATCAGGCCTTCGGCGTCCACCGGCACCGGCACCACGCGTGCGCCCGTGGCCGTGAAGCACGCCTGTACCGGCGGATAGCCTGGGTCTTCGAGCGCCGCGATCTCGCCGGGCCGCAATGTGATGCGCGCGATCAGATCGAGCGCGTGCTGCGCGCCTTGCGTGACGATCACGTCGTCCCAGTTGCTCGCGACCGCGCGGTTGAACGCCAGGTAGCGCGAAATCGCGAGGCGCAATTCCTGCTCGCCGGCCACGTCGCGATACGTGCCTGGGCCGCGCGCCTGCACACGCAATGCGTGGTTCACGCAGCGGCGCCAGACGTCGAAGGGGAACAGCGATTTGTCGGTCGCGCCGCCGACGAAATCGTGCGGCGAGGCCACCGTGGGCCGCGGCAATGGCAAAGTCTCGGGCATCTCTTCCCACAGCGGTTGGGCACGCGCTGCCGCTTTCGGCTTCGCCTTCGCCCGCTCGCGCGCCGACTCAACCGCCAGTGCATGCGACGAGCGCTCCGCCGGCAGACGCTCCAGACCATCGGCGACGAAGGTGCCCGAACCGGCGTGCGCGCTCAAATAGCCTTCAGAAAGCAAGCGTTCGAACACGTCGAGCGTCGTCTTGCGCGAGACGCCCAATTGCGTGGCGAGATCGCGCGTGGACGGCAAACGCGTGCCGCCGGCGAGGCGCCCTTCGAGTATGCCGGCACGCAACTGCCGGTAGATCTGTCCGGACAGATCGTGACGCCCGTCGACCGCGATATGGATGTCCATCCGAGTGGCTACCTTAAATATCCGGGAAATGCTTATTCCGAAAGACCAATACCGACCGTAAGCTTACCTCCGTCGCCGCCATCGGAGCAGAAACGTACCGGACATTTACGACAAGGAACCGCGCATAAAACGCAAAATGGCGCGCCTCTGTAATACGACGCGCGCCATTTTTGTTGCACTACCGGAAGCGATTACTCCGCCACTACTCCATTCAATGCAGCCGCTTGCCGCGCGTTCTCACGCGCTTCATCGCCGCAACGCTGATGCTCACGCGAAAGCTTGCGCATCAGCGGCAACAGCAGCACGGCGATCAGCGCGCCCAACGCCGCAAGCCAACCCAAGCCGTTAAACAACTTGGTGTACAGCGGCAGCGATTCGAGCGGATCGAGATTGCCCGCAGGCATTTGCGCGAAGTTCGCCACCACGCTGCCCAGATACTGCGAAACACCGGTCGCCACGAAGTAAGCACCCATCATGAAGCCGCTCATCCGCGCCGGCACGTAGCGCGCGATCATCGCGAGGCCGAGGCCGCTCACCAGCAATTCGCCGAGCGAATACAAACCGTAGCCGCCCACCATGAACCACGACGACACGCGGCCGTTCACCGCGTAGTTGCCGCTCGCCGCATAGACGAAGAAGCCGGCCGCCACCACCGCGAAGCCGAACGCGTACTTCACCGCGACCGGCACGTCCTTGCCGCTCTTCGCGAGCTTCGTATAGAGCAGCGCGAGCACCGGGCTCAGCAACATGATCCAGATCGGATTGAGCGCCTGGAACTGCGCGGCGCTCCATGTGAACCACGTCTGGCCGAACAGAATGAAACGTGGATCGACGTTGCGCAGCGCGAACAGCGTGAGCGACGTCGACATCTGCACGTAGAACACGAAGAACAGGATCACCTGCGCGGTCAGGATCAGCGCCGCCACCAGGCCCGAGCGCTCTGAGCGTTCGCACTTCACCAGCATGTAGCCGAAGATCGCCAGAATCGCGACGCCCGCCGTGTACACGCAAGCCACCGCAATCGCCTTGTGCTGCAGCACGAACATTGTGACCGCGCCAAGCACGATACCGCCCAACGCAACCGCGCCGACGCGTTTCCAGCGAATCGGCTCGGCGTCCGGCGTGGAGCCGATATGCGCGAGCGTGCGGAACATGATGAAGTAGTTCAGCACCGACAGCAGCATGCCGGCGCAGCAGACCGCGAATGCCGTATGCCAGCCCCAATGGTCCTTGATCCACGGCGTCGCAAGCATCGACACCGTCGAGCCGATATTGACCGCCATGTAATAGATCGTGAATGCGCTGTCGATGCGCGCGTCGTCGCCTTCATAGATGCGGCGCACGAGGTTCGCGGCATTCGCCTTGAATAGCCCGTTGCCCACCACGATCACGCCGAGCGACGCGTACATGTAGTTCAATTGCTCATTAGGTAACGCCAGCATCAGATAGCCGGCTGCCAGCACGCCGGCGCCGAAGATCATCGTGCGGCGCGCGCCGAGAATCTTGTCGCCGATCCAGCCGCCGATCGACGGCGAGGCGTACACCAGTGCCGTAAACGCGCCCCACGTGAGGGTGGCGTGGCTGTCGGTGAAGTTCAGCTTGTCGATCATGAACAGGACCAGCAGCGCGGCCATCCCGTAGTAGCCAAAGCGCTCCCACATCTCGATCAGAAAGACCGTCGAGAACGAACGGGTCTGCGAGACCGGTGCGCTGGCGGGATTGGACGAATTCATCATGTACCTCTTGTTCTTACGGTTGCAGCGGCACGCGGACTGGCCACGCGGCGCGAAAAACTGGATCTGGGAAAACGGTCGGCGGAGCCCGCGCGACGCGGCACAGGCATTTGCATAGGCATGTGCGTAGCCAGCGGCACGCTCAGCTACGCGCTCATCTGCAAGCCAGGTTGCAAAGTGAGGCGCCTGTACCAGCAGAAAAACCAGGGAATGGGATGGAGGCCCGCCACGCGGGACGTCCCGAAGGAAGTGCCCTTGGGGGACGCTGCGCCACATCGGGCTCGGGTTCCGGCAAGCGGAACGGGCTCAATGATAAAGCATTGTGGGGAACGGCTATCCGACGGGCGGCAGATGGCGGCCGCGCCGGGCGGCGGGCACACAGCCCGCGGCAGGAAAAATCGGCAGTGATGGTCATGTCCTCATGCCGGCCAGCGTTCTGATGGAACGTGCCAGACAATGCTCCGCCGCGCAGGATCGCTGCGCTCGGAATAAAAAACAGCGGCCGGCGTCGCGTCTGATACAAACACGTGCGCCCATCCGCCAAGCGGGCCTGATTCTGCAAACAGAAGCACGGTTCGTCACTCAGGGAATTCACTGATGCCACGCCAATTACCTGTTCTTACGCGCCATATTCCTTCATTCCCCAGTCGGGTGTGGCTGAAAATAGTCTTTGATGTCATGCCTTTAACGTCTCCTGATACTCAATTTGCATCAATGCCGACACCCATTGCATACAGCAGTCTTTACCGCATCCGCTTTCAGTTTCTCGCCGATTGCCGGTCAAAACGGCTGGCGCGGATTTCGGTTCTGGCAACATAGAGCGTTGTCTCGAAATTGCGGCCCCTTGCACGACCGGGCGCTGAACGGCCCGCCACCCCGGCCTGGACCGCAATCAAACCATATTTACTTATATCAAACAAATTTTGACGGGCTAATTTCCTCCTGCTATGGTCACGACAATTCAAAAGAACAACCCGGCACTCGAACTTGGGAGCAAGATCCGCGCGCTGCGGCAACGGCTGAAGCGCACGCTGGATGAAACGGCAACAGCGGCGGGGATTTCCAAACCGTTTTTGTCGCAAGTCGAACGCGGTCTGGCCTCACCGTCCATCACTTCGCTGGCCGGGATTGCCCACGCACTCGGGGTGACGGTGCAGTATTTCGTCGACACGCCAAGCGAAGAACGCTCGATGTGCCGCGGCGATCAGTTGAAGTTTTTCGGTTTTGCAGACTCAGCCAATCTGTTTGCACGGTTGACTAATCTGACGGGCGGCCGGCAGCTCGAAGCGATCCTCGTGAGGATGCCGCCCGGGCAGAAACGCTCGGAAGTCACCACGCATGCCGGTGAAGAGTTTATGTATGTGATCAGCGGCGAAGTGTCGTTGACGCTGGAAGGCAAGACGTTCGTGTTGCACGCGGGAGACAGCGCGCATTACGAATCGACGGTGCCTCATAGCTGGGCGAATACCGCGCGTATCGAGACGGTAGTCGTCTGGGTGGGCACACCAAGACTGTTCTAAGAGGCAGGCACCTTTTCCGGTTGATCCGGCCAGGGTTTGCCTGCATTACGAAATGTAAGGAATCCTGCATGTCGCGCAACCAGCACGGGCAACAAGGGCCGCCCCGCCCCGAGCACCGCAGATAACCGGGCGCCCTGGCGCCAGCGCGTTCTTCTCTCGACCTTTCCTGCGACCTCAACCGATGAAAACCCCGTTTGCCTACGCGACGGCGCTGACCGCGCTCGTCCTTACGTTTCAGCCCTCCGCCTTCGCCGTCAACGTACCCGCAGGTGTCACCCTCGCCGCCAGCCAGGAAATGACCCGCCAGGTACCGGCCGAAACCGAATCGCTCGACCCCGCCCATATCGAATCCTGGACCGGCGACACGATCGCGCTCGACATGTTCGAAGGTCTGACGCGCATCGACGCGGCCGGCGCGATCGTGCCAGGCGTTGCGCAATCGTGGACGCGCACCGGGCCGACTACGTGGGTTTTCAAGCTGCGCCACGACGCGCGCTGGAGCAATGGCCAGCCGGTCACGGCGGCTGACTTCATCTATGCATGGCAACGCGTGCTCGATCCGAAAACGGGTTCGAAATACACGGTGCTGGTCGAATTCGTAAAGAACGCCAAGGCGATCCTCGCCGGCAAGGCGCCGCTGACGAGCCTCGCCGCACGTGCCGTCGATCCGTACACGCTCGAAGTCACCACCGAAGTGCCGGCCGCCTTCTTCCCGCAACTGACCGCCATGCCGGCCATGGCCCCGGTCAATCGTGAGACCGTGACCAAATTCGGCGGCGACTGGACTCGTCCGGGCAACTTCGTCGGTAACGGCCCGTATGTGCTGACCGACTGGCAGCCGAGCAACCGGCTGGTGGCATCCAAAAGCAGCACGTACTGGAACGCCAGCAAGGTCGTGATCACGAAAGTGACCTATCTGCCGATCGAAAACGACGAAACGGCGATGCGCATGTATCAGGCCGGCCAGTTCGACTACACGTATTCGATTCCGTCGGGCATCTATGCGCAGGTCAGCAAACAGTTCGGCTCCGAACTGAAAACCGGCCTGCAGATCGCCACCTACTACTACAGCCTGAACAACGAAGACCCGGCATTCAAGGACAAGCGAGTGCGCCAGGCGCTGGCGATGGTGCTGGATCGCGACCTGCTGACCAAGCGTATAACGGCCGACGGCGAGGTGTCGATGTACGGCCTGATCGCCAAGGGCACGGAAGGCTCGAACGTCTTCACGCCTGACTGGGTAAGCTGGCCGATGGCCAAGCGCGTCGATTACGCGCGCAATCTGTTGAAGGCCGCAGGCTATTCGGACGCGAAGCCGCTGACGTTCACCCTCACTTACAACACCAACGACCTGCACAAGAAGGTCGCGCTGTTTGCCACCTCGGAATGGCGCACCAAGCTCGGCGTGACCGCCAAGCTCGAAAACGTCGAATACAAGGTCCTGCTCAAGCAACGCCACGACGGCAAGGTGCAGGCCTCGCGCGACGGCTGGTTTGTCGATTACAACGACGCCAACTCGTTTTTCGATCTGATACGCTGCAACAGCGTGCAGAACGATCAGCGCTACTGCAACCCGCAAGTCGACAAACTGGTCGATGAAGGTAACCTGCAGCTCGACGACGCGAAGCGCACTGCCCTGCTCACGCAGGCGCACGATCTGGCCATGAACGACTACCCGCTGGTATCGCTCTTCCAGTACTCGGCGGACCGGCTGGTCAAGTCGTATGTCGGCGGCTACACGTCGACCAATTACGTCGACCAGCGCGCCACGCAAGACATGTATCTGATCAAGCACTAAGCGCGGGAGCACCGTCATGCTGGCCTATACGCTGCGCCGCACGCTCTGGGCGATCCCGACGATTCTCGCCGTTATCACCGCGTGCTATCTGCTGCTGCACCTCACCCCCGGCGGGCCGTTCGACACGGAGAAACACCTGTCGGCGGCCGTGCTCGCGAACCTCAACGCCAAGTATCACCTCGACGAACCGTTGTGGCTGCAGTACCTCCACTACCTTGGTTCGTTGCTGCACGGCGACCTCGGCCCGTCGTTCCGCTACGCCGACTGGAGCGTCAACGATCTGGTGTGGAAAGCGTTGCCGGTGAGTCTCGGCGTCGGCGGCGTATCGGTGCCGATCGCACTGGTGATCGGCGTCGCGCTCGGCACGCTGGCCGCGGTGCGGCGTGACCGCTTCGTCGATCACTTCGTGATGGTGCTCGGCAATATCGGCAACGTGGTGCCGCCGTTCGTGCTCGGGCCGGTGCTGGTGTGGATCTTCGCGATCCTGCTGAAGACTTCCGAAGGCCACGGCTGGCTGCCGGCAGGCGGCTGGGGCGAAGGCGAGTGGCGCTATCGCGTGCTGCCGATCGTGCTGCTCGTCATCATCAACGTCGCCGGGATCGCGCGCGTGATGCGCGGCAGCATGATCGAAGTGCTGTCGGGTAACTTCATCCGCACAGCGCGCGCCAAAGGTCTGCCGGGCCGCACGATCGTGTTGCGCCACGCGATGAAGCCCGCGCTGATGCCGGTCGTGTCGCTGCTCGGCTCGATCTGCATCTCGTCGATCACCGCGGCCGTGGTCACCGAATCGGTGTTCGCGCTGCCGGGTCTCGGCCAACTGGTCGTCAACGGCGCGATCAATCGCGACTACACCCTCGTGCTCGGCCTCGTTGTGCTGACGACCGCCGTCGCCGTGCTGTTCAATCTGCTGGTCGACCTCGCGTATGCATGGCTCGATCCGCGCATCCGGTACTGATCCATGGCCCGCTCATTTCAAACGACTGCCGCGGCGCTCGATCCGCTCGCGGCCATTGCCAACGCGCCGCGTTCGCGCGGCCCGCTCGCCACCGCTGCCGCGCGCTTCGTGCGCAACCGCGCGGCGTTCGCCGGCTTTGTCGTCTTGCTGCTGATCGTGATTGCCTGCGTGGCCGGTCCGTGGTTCCTGGCGAATAATCCGATCGATAGCGACTGGAGCGCGATCAGCCTCGCGCCCACGCTGCAAAACATGCACTGGTTCGGCACCGACGAACTCGGTCGCGACCTGCTCGCGCGCACGCTGCAAGGCGGTCGCGTGTCGCTCGAAGTCGGCCTGCTCGGCACACTGGTATCGGGACTGATCGGCGTCGCATATGGCGCTACCGCCGGCTATCTGGGTGGCCGCGTCGACGCGGTGATGATGCGTATCGTCGACATGATGTACGCGATCCCCTACATGCTGATCGCCATCCTGATGATGACGCTGTTCGGCCGCGCGTTCTATCTGGTCGTGCTCACCATCAGCGCGTTCTCGTGGCTCGACATGGCGCGCGTGGTGCGCGGTCAGACGCTGTCGCTGCGCTCGCGCGAATTCATCGACGCCGCCCGTGCGATCGGCGTGAGTTCGCGTTCGATCATCGCGCGCCACATCGTGCCGAACCTGTTCGGCGTGGTGGTGGTGTACGCGAGCGTGACGGTGCCGAATATCGTGCTCACCGAATCGGTGCTGTCGTTCCTCGGCCTCGGCGTGCAGGAACCCATGACGAGCTGGGGCGTGCTGATCCAGGACGGCGCGCAGAAACTCGATTCGATGCCCTGGCTGCTGTTGTGCCCGGCCGTGATGCTGTGCATCACACTGTATTCCGTGAATTTCGTCGGCGATGGTCTGCGCGACGCGTTCGACCCGAAGGACCGCTGACATGCCGCTACTCGAAGTCAAAGACCTGAGCGTGCGCTTCACGCGCCGCGAGGGCGCACCCGTCGACGCGGTGCAGCGCGTATCGTTTTCGCTCGAAGCGGGCCGCACGCTTGGCATCGTTGGTGAATCGGGTTCGGGCAAAAGCCAGACGGTGATGGCGCTGCTCGGTCTGCTTGCCGGCAACGGCAAGGTGTCGGGCGCCGCGACCTATCGCGGCGAAAACCTGCTGACGATGAACGAAGCCGCGTTGAACAGGATTCGCGGCGACCGCATCGGCATGATCTTCCAGGACCCGATGACCTCGCTCAACCCGTTCCTGACGATCGAACGGCAGATGACCGAGACGCTGCAACTGCATCGCAAGATGTCGCGCCGCGAAGCGCGCCGCCGCGCCATCGAAACGCTCGAAACGGTGCGTATTCCCGATGCCGCACGGCGCATCAATATGTATCCGCACGAATTTTCCGGCGGCATGCGGCAACGCGTGATGATCGCGATGGCCCTCCTCTCCGAGCCGGAAATCCTGATCGCCGACGAGCCGACCACCGCGCTCGACGTGACCGTGCAGGCGCAGATCATCGAGCTGCTGCGCGAACTGAACCGCGAACGCGGCACCGCGATCATCCTGATCACGCACGATATGGGCGTCGTGGCCGGTTTGTGCGACGACGTGATGGTGATGTACGCCGGCCAAACCGTCGAGCAGGCGAACGCCGCCACGCTGTTCGCCGCACCGACGCATCCGTACACAATCGGTCTCCTGAACGCACTGCCGCGCCTGACCGACGACGATGACCGTCCGCTGCAAACCATTCCCGGCAACCCGCCGTTACCCGGCGAAGTCGGCGAAGGCTGCGCATTCGCACCGCGCTGCACGTATTGCTCCGACCGGTGCCGCGAGTCGCGGCCTGCGCTTATCGCGTCGCCTACGGCTGTCGATGCGTTGCGCGCGTGCCACCGGCCGGCGCAGGAAATCATGGAGGTACAACACGTATGAACGCCACTTCCATTGCAAGCCAGGGCCAAAGTCCGGCAACGCTGTTGTCAGTCGACAATCTCAAGGTGCAGTTCGGCGTGCCGCGCGGCGGCTTTCCGTGGTCCGGCAAAGCAACGCTGCGCGCAGTGGACGGCGTGTCGTTCAGCGTGCGGCGCGGCGAAACCGTGGGCCTCGTCGGCGAATCGGGCTGCGGCAAGTCCACACTCGCGCGCGCCATCATCGGGCTCGCACCGGTGGCGAGCGGCAGCGTGCGCTGGCTCGACAAGGAAACCGTCCTGACGGGGGCGCATCGCGATACCTCGCGCTTGCGCCGCGATGTGCAGATGATTTTCCAGGACCCGCTCGCCTCGCTCGATCCGCGCATGACGATCGAACAGATCGTCTCCGAACCCTTGCGCACGCATGGCCAGGACATTGCCCGCGCCGACGTGCAACGGCGCGTTCTGACGATGCTCGAACGCGTCGGCCTCAACGCGCAGCATCTGCGCCGCTATCCGCATGAGTTTTCCGGCGGCCAGTGTCAGCGCGTCGGGATTGCGCGCGCGTTGATCGGCGAACCGCAACTGGTAATCTGCGACGAGCCGGTGTCGGCGCTCGACGTCTCGATTCAGGCGCAAATCGTCAACCTGCTGCGCGATCTGCAGCGCGAGTTGTCGCTGTCGCTGCTGTTCGTCGCGCACGATCTCGCGGTCGTCAAGGCGATCAGCCACCGCGTGCTGGTGATGTATCTGGGTCGTGTGATGGAGTTCGGCGACAAGCGCGACGTATATGGCACGCCGCGTCATCCGTACACACGTGCGTTGCTGTCGGCCGTGCCGGTGCCCGATCCGGTGGTTGAACGCGCACGCCGTCATCTGCTGTTGCGCGGCGAGATTGCGTCGCCGCTCAGCCCACCCTCCGGCTGCGCGTTTCGCACACGCTGCCCGGATGCGATCGAGGCCTGCGCTGGCGAGATTCCGCAGGCTGTCACGCATGGCGCGAGCGCGACACGCGTCGCGTGCATTCGCGTGAACGACGCCTCCATAGCAGTCCCCTTAGGGCATCGCTAAAGAGATCAGTCTGAAAATTTAAACCGTATTCCCCGGCGCGGCGGGCCGCCGCGCCGTTGGATTCGTTCGTCCTGCCATCAGCGGGACAAACGATACGCGTGGACTGGCTAAACGCCAGCCAAAGACTCACCAAAATAACAGAGACGTACTACATGAAAGATAGCCGAACAAAAAAGTGGTCAAAAAAAACTAATGCAGCCACCTTCTTTTACTGCGCATTCACGCTGCCCGCGCTGACCATCGGCGCGAGTGCCTACGCCGACGACGTCGTACTGGAGCCCACCTCCGATACGACGAAAACTCAAACACTCGCGCAAACGTTTTCCTCTCCTGCGCAACGATCGCAAGCAACGCCCGCCTCGCAAAGTTCGCAAGCCAACACGCCCGGCAAGCGCAGAGCCGAACAGGGCGGCCAGGTGCGCAACGATCAACCCGACACCACCAATGCCGTCGTCAATGCGGAAGCCAGCCAGACGGTGACGCCAGCCACGCCGCCGTCGAGCCAGGCAGCGAGCAAGGGCTTTATCGCCGATAGCCATCTGAACCTGCAGTTCCGCAACTATTCCGACTACTTCCAGGCGCCCACCTCGATCTATCGTCACGCGTGGGTTCAGGGTGCGCAAGTCAACTACGAATCCGGTTTCACGCAGGGCCTGGTTGGCTTCGGTGTCGACGCGTCACTGTTCGCCGCGCTCAAGCTCGACGGCGGCAACGGCGCCGGCAACATGGTGCACGTCGGCAAGGACGGCGGCGGCTCGCAGCAGCTCGCATGGGCTTACCCCGGCATGTACGACATCAAGGGACGTATTTCGGAAACGGTCGTGAAGTACGGTCTGCAGACCGTCACCAATCCGTTCCTCGAACCGCATGACAACCGCGCATTGCCGCCGACGTTCCTCGGTGTTTCGATGGTCAGCAACGATCTGGTTCACACGACGCTGGAGGCCGGCAGTTTCACCAAAGTCGATGCACGCGGCCACACGAACCTGACTAACCTGACCACCTCGTACGGCGGCACGCGCATCGACCGCCTGACTTACGTGGGCGGAACGTGGCACTACGCGAAGAACGGCGAAATGGCGCTGTACGTCGACCAGGCGGACGACGTCTGGCGTCAGTACTATGGCTCGGTCGCGCAGTCGTTCGGCGACCCGACCACGATCAGGTGGAGCGGTCTCGCGAATATCTACTCGACGCACGATACCGGCGCATCACGCCAGGGGCATATCAACAGCAACGCGTACAGCCTGTCGGTTTCCGCACAGCACGGCCCACATGCGCTGCTGCTCGGTTACCAGCAGGTGCTCGGCGATCAGTTCTTCGACTACGTCAACGAGACCAACGGTATCTACCTGACCAACTCGATGGACGTCGACTACAACGCGCCGCATGAGCAGTCGCTGCAATTGCGCTACACGTTCGACGGCAAATACGCCGGCGTGCCGGGGCTCAAGGCGATGTTCTGGGGCGAGTACGGCTGGGGTGCGGATGCGTCGGCGGGTGCCGCGGACAATGCTTCGGCGTCCGCGCCGCTGCACAACCTGTACTGGAAGAACGGTGAACCGGTGCACGGCCACCATCACGAGTTCGGCTTCATTCCGAGCTATACGCTGCAAAGCGGCCGCTTCAAGGACACGAAGGTCACGTTCATCGCGATGTGGCACAACGCCTCGCACTATTACTCCGATGGCAACAATATGGAGTACCGGTTGGTGGTGAATGTACCGGTGAAGGTGTTTTGAGCGGGGCGGGGCTCCAGGCCCTGTGCTTAGGCGCATAAGAGCGTTGTTATCTCCGCCTACAACGCCGGGGCCTCGATTCTCGATCAACCGCAACCTCCTTCGTTGGCTGTCCCGTTGCGGTCGGGGTTGTGCGTGGGAGCGGAAACATCTACAACCCCGTCAAGGGCAGTTCATTCCGACCGTGGGTGATGAAGCATAAGCGCGGCGGCGACTTTGTTGTTTATTCGGATTGTCGTTTTGTGCCGATTTACCCACCCATGACGGTCTACCTATGATGGGAATGCAAGGATATTCCGAAGGCATGATGGCGTTCTACGCGCTCGTCCTTATTGCGTTGGTTGTGCTGGCTAGCTTCGTCCGGTCGCTGGTCATCATTTTTTCGCAGTCAACGGAACGGGCTGCTCGCGTCGGGCGCGTCGCCGGGTTGTGGGTCACACGAATTGCCAGCGTGGCCGTGCTATGGATTGCCGTCAATTACTGGATCGGCGCTGACCTGAGGTCAAAGGCACACGACTGCAGAAAGACGCCCTCGGATGGAGGACGTTACATAGCCGAACTGTGCCTACTGCGATGGAATCCCGGAAACGATTCTGACTACGTAGGCCGCGTGTACGACGCAAAGAATAGCGAACTGTTGGCCGAGCGAACATTCAGCACACCCGTACCAGAGTTGTCGTGGTGGAAAGAGGACAATGTTTCATTTTCGAGAGGTGGCGACGATTCTTCCTGGGTAATCCTGCCACCTTCGCTGTATGACAGACTGCTAGCCAAATTGCCCTAGGGGGTGCCACGTTCCACCTCCCGGAAGTCAGTTAGAAACCGTTCATTCAGGCAGTGGCAGCTAATGCACCAACGCGGCGGAGATTTTATCGTGTATTCCGACTACCGGGTTATTGGACTGAATCCACCAATTGAATTGGGGTTTCTATGAAAGGGCTGCAAGGATATAGCGAGAGCATGCTGATGCTTTGCATCCTCGCCATTGTCGTCACAGTCACGTTGGTCAGTTTTGTCCGGTCAGTCATGTTCATCTTTTCGAGCGGTGACGGCAGGACCATGCGGACTCGCCAGATTGCCCTGCTCACGGCCGAGCGCCTCGCCATTGTGGTCGCGTTGGCCTATACGGGCAATTATTTGCTGGACGTGCGACAGCGGTCGCACGCTGCGACGTGGCACAACGTGCCATCCGATACGGATGCCCGCTACACGGCCAGCTACAGTTATCTGTGGAACAACAAGATTCTTCTACGTCTATACGACGCAAAGTCCAAGAAGCTGTTAGCGGAAAGGACCCATTTCAATCTTGATGCACCGAACCTTGCTTGGACAGACCACTCGCTTATCTACGACACGTCAGCGGACGGCGATGACGGTGAAATCAGTCTGCCGCCGTCACTCCTGGACACTCTACTCGCCAAACTGCCGTAGCGCCGTGGCTTCCGTTTTGCGTTGGCAGGGTGTACTTGACAGGCAAAACCGCGTCGGCTCAACGTGACGCCCTATTCGCTTTCAGTTTCAGATTAACCCGCGATCCGCTCCGTAGTCATCGCCCGCGACAAACCATGCATCGGCCGGCGCAACGCGACATCGAAGGGATTGGTTTGCGGGCCGATCGCATCCGCCTGACGGCGCAGCAATTCGACCACCATCGGCAGGCGATCGTCGCCGAGACGCGCCGCCAGCGTGCCCACGCTCAGCGCCGCCACCGCGACACCCGTGCGATCCAGAATCGGCACCGCCACACCCGCCATGCCGTCGAGTACCCCACTATTGCGGCCCGCGTACCCGAGTTGGCGCACGCGCTCGATCTCGGTGCGCAAATACACTTCGTCGAGCACACCATAGCCGCGAATGCGCGGCACGTTAAAGCGGATGATCTCTTCACGCTCTGCTTCCGGCAGGAACGCGAGAATCGCCAGACTCCCCTGACCGACACCCAAGGCCACGCGCCCGCCAATATCGCCGGTGAACGAGCGAATCGGAAACGGCCCTTCGCAAATGTCGAGACACACCGCGTCGAAGCTGCTTTTGACCAGCAGAAAAATCGTGTCGCCAAGACTCGCGCAAAGCCGCAGCAGCGCGGGACGGCACAGCGTGCGCATGCCGCTCGGATTGCCGGCCTGCGCGGCGAGCGCGAAGAAATCGACACTCAGCCGATAAAGCTTCGAGCTTTCGTCCTGCTCGACGATGCCTTCCGCGATCAGCGCGTGAAGAATGCGATGCACCGTGCCTTGCGTGAGACCCACCGCCTTCGCGAGACGCGTGACGCGACCGCCGTCGGGTTGCGCTTCGGATAACGCACGGATCACCGCGAAGGCGCGCTCCAGCATCCCGGGGCCGGGCGGACTGCCGGTATCGGCCAGTGCGGGATCGGCATCTCGTTTGGTGGCAGCATTCATCTCTGTCGCTCCGATTTATTTCATTGACCGGAACACTATAGAGGGAATTATCCATGAATGGAATATTCCCGGCACGCCCGTTCCATTTGCACTTTATTCCGATTCATAGGGATTTTCCGGACGTCATGGAACGGAATGATCAATGCCAGTCTTGCCGAATCTATTCCGCTCATCGGAATTTTTTCTAAACTTATACCGTCAAACGGAATTTGAAATTGACGCCATGCAATTTGGCTGGATAGAGTCGGCTCCATCGAGGCAGTAGCCGATAGAACCGGTGTCGATCCATCCAAAGGCCAGATCATGTCGTTCCTCACACTCACGGACGTAGCGAAATCGTTCGGCGATCTGCAGGCAGTCGCCGACGTGAACCTGTCGGTTGAGAAAGGCGAGTTCGTTTCGCTGCTCGGACCGTCGGGTTGCGGCAAGACCACCACGTTGCAGATGATCGCGGGTTTCGTCGAAACGACGCGCGGCCGCATCACGCTCGACGGCCGCGACATCACTCACATGAAGCCGAACAAACGCGGTCTCGGCATCGTGTTCCAGAGCTACGCGCTATTTCCGCATATGAGCGTCGCAGAAAACGTCGGCTTCGGTCTGGAGATGCGCAACATCGACAAGGCCGAACGCAAGGAGCGAGTGCGCGAAGCGCTGGCACTGGTGCGGCTCGATGCGCTCGCGCACCGCTTTCCGCGCGAGTTGTCCGGCGGCCAGCGGCAGCGTGTGGCGATTGCTCGCGCGATCGTGATCGCGCCGCCCGTGTTGCTGCTCGACGAACCGATGTCGAACCTCGACGCCAAGCTGCGCGAAGACATGCAGTTCGAACTGCGCGCCATTCAACGCAAGATCGGCACGACCACCATCATGGTCACGCACGACCAGTCGGAAGCGCTGTCGATCAGCGACCGCGTGGTGGTAATGGAAGCCGGCCGCATTACGCAGATCGACACGCCGTACGAAGCGTACGAACGGCCTGAAAACAGATTCGTCTCGCAGTTCATCGGCAAGGCGAACATGCTGGCAGGCACCGTGGTGGCGCGCGACGGCGACGCGATCCGTATCGACCTCGGACACGATCTCGCCGAGACGGGCCACACCGCGCAACTGCCGATGCGTGAACGCGTGATCGGCGTCGGCGATGCGGTCACGTTGTGCATTCGTCCGGAAAAACTGCGCCTGTGTGCGCCGAACGCGGGACGTCTGGCTGCCACCGTGACGAGCCGCTTCTTCCTCGGCAGCCAATGGTTGTACCGCGTGGACAGCCGGCTCGGCGAAGTGCTGGTGTGCTGCCAGAACGAAGGCACCGAACCGTTGCCGGAAGGCGCGGCGGTTGGCGTCGACTGGAGCAGCGAGGCGATCCGCTTCATTCAACGGGATGCGCATCATGGCTAGTACGCTGCCCGCTTCGAACAACGACAGCATGAAGACCGGCAATGCGCGCCGCGCGCCGTGGCAGGCGTTCCTGCCGTTGTGGCTGATGTGCGCGCCGGCTTTCCTGCTGTTTGCGACGCTCGTGCTGGTGCCGCTCGTGATGACGCTGGTGCTGACCTTCTACCGCTTCGATCCGTCGAGCGGCCCGCTCGCCGCATTCCAGTTCGGCAACTATGCGGAAGTGCTGCAATCGTCGTATTTCCATACGATCTTCCTGCGCACCTTCGGCATTGCCTTTCTGACCACCCTGCTGTGCATCGTGATCGGCATGCCCGAAGCCTACGTGCTGTCGCGCATGCGCGATCCGTATCGCTCGATGTTCCTGTTGATCATTCTCGCACCGCTGCTGGTCTCGGTCGTGGTGCGCGCGTTCGGCTGGAGCATGCTGCTCAACAGCAACGGCCTCGTGAATCAGGCGTTCGGTCTTATCGGGCTCGGACCGTACAAGCTCGAATACACCACCTTTGCGATCGTGATTGCACTGGTGCATGTGATGTTGCCGTTTATGGTGATTCCCGTGTGGACCGCGTTGCAGAAGCTCGACCCGCAAACGGAAAATGCCGCGCTTTCGCTGATGGCCTCCCCCGCCACCACGCTGCGCCGCATCGTGTTACCGCAACTCACGCCGGGCATCCTGTCGGGCAGCCTGATGGTGTTCGGCTTGTCGGCGAGCGCGTTCGCGATTCCCGGACTGCTCGGCGGACGGCGCCTGAAAGTCGCCGCAACCGCCGTCTATGACGAATTCCTCGGCTCGCTGAACTGGCCGCTCGGCGCGACCATTGCCCTCCTGCTGCTGGTCGCGAATCTGATCGTGATGCTCACTTACTACCGGGTTCTGGAACGCAAGTACACCAGAAGCCTCGGTTGAACTTCCCGAGATCATCATGAGAAAAAATGGTCCCATTGCGCTGATTTTCCACACGCTCGTCATCGCGTTCGTACTCGCGCCGCTCGTGATCGTGGTCCTGGTCGCTTTCACGCCCGACGAAACGCTCACGCTGCCCACACACGGCGTATCACTGCGCTGGTTCCGCGCGATCCTCGACTACCCTGACTTTATCTCGGCGTTCTTCAACAGCCTGAAGCTGGCGTTTGCCTCTGCAACCTTGTCTTTGATCGTCGCTTTGCCTGCCGCGTTGGCCATCGGCCGTGCGCGCTTTCCGGGTCGCGGTTTTCTTAACGGCTTACTGCTGTCGCCATTGGTGATTCCCGGCCTCGTGCTCGGCATCGCACTGCTGCGGTTCTTCGCGCTGATCGGCGCGACCGGTTCGTTCGCGTGGCTTGTGCTCGCGCACATGATCATCATCACGCCGTTCGTGATGCGGCTCGTGCTGGCCTCGGTCAGCGGTCTCGACCGCAGTGTGGAACATGCCGCGCACTCGCTTGGCGCTGACGCGTGGACCACGTTTCGCCGTATCACCTTCCCGATGATTCTGCCGGGCATTACCGGCGGCTGGTTACTCGCGTTCATCAACAGTTTCGACGAACTGACCATGTCGATCTTCGTCACCTCGCCTCAAACCGTCACGCTGCCGGTGCGCATGTACATGTATGCGACCGAGTCAATCGATCCGATGATGGCATCCGTCTCCGCGCTGGTGATCTTCATCACGGCCGGCGCGATGCTGCTGCTCGACCGCGTGTATGGGCTCAACCGGATTCTGATCGGCCAGCACTGATGTCTTCTACTGCCCTCTATCACATGCCGTCGAATTTGCCGTCTTCCGAATCCGCCGCGCCGAAACGCGATGCGCAATTCGTTCGCGTTGCGGAAACGCAGCGTGAACCGCTTAGCTTTGTTATCGATGGTCACGAGGTCACCGCGTTGCAAGGCGATACGCTGCTCACCGCCGTGCTGATGCAACAACGTCGCGTGCGCGAAAGCGAATTCAGCGGCGCGCCACGCGCCGGCTTCTGCCTGATCGGCGCTTGCCAGGATTGTTGGATGCGTACGGAAGAGGGTCTGCGTTTGCGCGCGTGCTCGACACTGGTGACGCAAGGCATGCGGGTGGTCACGCGGCTCGCTGAAGTTGCTTCCGTTGCTGCCACTGCTGCTGTCTCTCCCGTCTCTGCTCCGACTGCTGCTACCTCTGCCGCGACGGCAAACGGAGACACGCAATGAGCAACGAACACCGCGTGGTGATCGTCGGCGCGGGACCGGCGGGCGTCCGCGCCGCCGAAACGCTGGTGGCGGCCGGCATCAAGCCCATCGTGCTGGACGAAAACGCTCGCTGGGGTGGACAGATCTATCGTCAACCGCCTGCGAACGGCGCGTTCCAGCGCTCGAAGAAAACGCTCTACGGTTTTGAAGCGCACAAGGCCGACGCATTACATACGACGATGGCCGCGCTGCTTCCGCATCTCGACTATCGCCCCGACACACTGGCCTGGGCTTGTGCACCGGGCCGTCTCGATACGCTGCACGCGGGACAGGAAATCAGTGTGCCGTTTTCGCATCTGATCATCGCAAGCGGCGCCACCGATCGTGTGCTGCCGGCGCCGGGCTGGACCCTGCCCGGCGTCTACACACTAGGCGCGGCGCAGGTCGCTTTGAAGGCGCAAGGCTGTGCGATCGGCCAGCGCGTGGTACTCGCTGGTACCGGGCCGCTGCTCTATCTCGTGGCCTATCAGTACGTGAAAGCCGGTGCACAGGTGGTAGCTGTACTCGACACGAGTCCGCTATCGCAGCAGATTGCGGCGGCGCCGAAACTCGCGCGGCAACCTGCAACGTTCACCAAAGGGCTCTACTACGTCGGCTGGCTAAAGATCCACGGCGTGCGGATCGAACGCGATGTGAACCTGATCGGCATTCGTGGCGACCAAGGTGTGAGTGCAATTGAATGGCGTTCTTCGGCCGACGGTTCGAAAACCGAATCCATCGCATGCGACGCCGTCGGCATCAGCTTCGGCCTGAAGCCTGAAACCCAACTCGCCGATCTCGCCGGGTGCCGCTTCCGCTTCGATACGCACAACCGTTGCTGGCTACCCGAACTCGACCCGGCCGGCCGCAGCTCCGTGCGCGGCATCTATCTGGCGGGCGACGGTGCGGGCATCGCGGGCGCCGACGCTGCCGAACTCGGCGGCCGCCGCACCGCGCTCGCGCTACTCGACGACCTCGGCATCGCTCATCCACGTGGCCTCGGCATGCGCGACGCGGCTTCCCTCGAGCGCGGCCTGCAACGTATCGCGGTGTTTCGACAAGGTATCGAAGCGGCATTTGCACTACCCGCAAAATGCGCAGCACAATGGCCCGACGACATGACCGTGTGCCGCTGCGAAGAAATCGATGCAGGCACCTTGCGGCGCTGCATCCGCGGTGGCGAAGCGAACGAGATCAACCGCCTGAAAGCGCTCACTCGCGTCGGCATGGGCCGTTGCCAGGGACGCATGTGCGGCGAAGCGGCATTGACGCTGCTTGCGGCAGAAACCGGCAAACCCCTCGAAGCAGTAGGCCGTTTGCGTAGCCAGCCGCCTGTCAAACCGATTCCGCTATCGCCGGCGATGTATGCCAACGACGTCGTCGAGATTCCCGAGGAGGCGCGCGATGAGTGACACCCTGCACTGCGACGTCGCGATTGCGGGCGGCGGACTGGTCGGCTCATCGGCAGCGTTGGCGCTCGCGCGGCGCGGCTTGCGCGTGGGCCTGTTCGAGCGGCGCTATTGCGGCGCACAGGCAAGCGGCGTGAACTACGGCGGCGTGCGCGTCCAGGGACGGCCGGCCGAACAGATGCCGCTCGCCATGCGCGCACGGCGCATCTGGGACCGCTTGCCGGAGCTGATCGGCATCGACGGCGAATTCACCGCGTCAGGACATTTGCGGCTCGCGCGCAGCGAAGCCGATCTTGCCGCGCTCGAAGCATGGGCGGACATGGCGCGCGGCCATGGACTGCAAGCGCAGGTCATCAGCGGCGCCACGTTCCGGCAACGTTATCCATGGCTGGGCGCTGCAGCGGTCGGCGGCTCGCTTTGTGCGACCGATGGCCATGCGAATCCACGTCTGGTGTCGCCCGCGTTCGCACGCGCCGCGCGCGCCACAGGCGCGGACGTGCGTGAGCAAACCGAACTGACCGAGATCCATCACGACGGCACGCGCTTCCAGCTACGAGCAGGCGACACGCGTATCAGCGCCGACTGGCTGATCAATTCCGCCGGCGCATGGGCTAACACGGTCGCCGGTTACTTCGGCGAAACCGCGCCGATGAAACCGATCTACCCAAACATGTGGGTCACCGAACCGCTGCCGCATTTCATCACGCACAACCTCGGCGTGTACGGTGGCGGCATCTACGCACGGCAAGTGGCGCGCGGCAATTGCGTGATCGGCGGCGGGCGCGGACATGGCGACGGCGAGTACGGTCAACCGTCGACGGAAACCACTCGCGCGGTAATGCGCGATGCGTGCGCCCTGCTGCCCCCGTTGCGCGAGGCGCTGCTGATCCGCACGTGGAGCGGCGTGGAAGGCGAAACACCCGACAGCAACCCGATCATCGGTGCAAGCCGCACGGTGCCGCGACTGTTGCATGCGTTCGGCTTTTCGGGCGGCGGGTTTCTGCTGGCGCCGGGCGTCGGCGAAATACTCGCGGATCTCGTGATCGACGGCGCCACAACCACACCGCTCGACGCTTTTTCGATCAATCGCTTCGCTGCTGTTGCTGCGCCGTCCGTCGCTTAGTTGTCGCTCGGTTATCGCTCGGTTTTCGCTTTCTTATCGCTCAGTCATCGCCTCGTTATCGTTTAATGAAACTCAGGAGCCTCTCAATGAAACTGTTCAAGACGATCGCGGCGCTGGCCGCATTGTGCGCATTCGGTGCGGCCGCGCCGGCATGGTCGGAGACCAAAACCATCTACATCGGCATGAACGGCGGTCCTATGGAAAAGGCCTATACGAGCCAGGTGCTGCCCGACTTCGAGAAAGCCAACAATGTCAAAGTAGTCGTGGTGCCCGGCACCTCGTCGGACATTCTCGCCAAGCTGCTCGCCAACAAGGCCAATCCGCAAATCCACGTGGTGTTTCTCGACGACGGCGTGATGGCACGCGCGGTCAGCATGGGCGTGTGCAAGAAGCTCGACGACTCGCCGGTGCTCAAGGAGCTCTACCCGTTCGCGCGCATGAAGGACGACATGGGCGCCGGCGTGCAACTCGGCATGACCGGCATCGCGTACAACAAGAAGCTGTTCGCTGAAAAAGGCTGGGCGCCGCCGACTTCGTGGCTGGACTTTGCCGATCCGAAGTACAAGGGCAAAGTGGTGTTCCAGTCCGCTTCGAGCAGCACCTTCGGCCTGCACGGCTTTCTGGCGATCAACCGTTTGATGGGCGGCAGCGAGCAGAATGTCGAACCGGGCTTCACGAAATGGGCCACGACAGTCGGCCCGAACGTGGTGGAGTACGTGCCGAATTCGGCGAAGATTTCCGAAATGGTCCAGACCGGTGAAGCGGGTCTGTTCCCGTTGACGCCGACTGCCGTCAGCGATCTGCAGGACAAGGGCATTCCGGTCGGCTATGTGAGTCCGAAGGAAGGTCCGGTGTTGCTGCTGGTCGATCTGTGCGTGGTCAACAACAACCCGGATCCGCAATTGGCACAGAAACTCGCGCAGTTCCTGCTGTCCGCGCCGGCGCAGACAAATGCGGCCGAGGCCGGCAAGCAGATTCCGACCAATCGTCTCGCGAAGATGACGCCGCCGATGCAGCAAAGCCTGGGTAACGTCGACGATCTGGTGAAGAAGGTGACCGTGGTGGATTGGGACACGATCAACGCGCATCGCGCACAGTGGGATACGCGCTGGAACAGGCAGATCGAGCGTTAATCAGAAGATCACCGAAATTGCCACGCCCAGCCAGATCGACAGCACGCCGATAAGGAACATGTGCCGCGCAACCCGGATGCGGACGTCGCTGTTTTCCGGTTCAACGGGGCTCGTCGCCATCCAAGGCACGAGCCCGAGGCAGCCGAAGCCGATCATCGCAAACACGAAGACGAAGACGTCGGAGGCTCGCCATTTGGTCGGCTCGTACAAGCCCCAGTAGCCGAGAAAGACGATGCCGATCGAGAAGATCGTCGCCGAAGCGGCACTGAGCGCGGGTACGGATCCGGTTGGACTCGGCATGCTTCACCTCCGAAACGTTAGGCTGCTGTGACAGTCCGCGTCGCCCGCGTTCCGGTCATTCAGGACGTACGGGTCTGCCTCGCTTCATACGTCTTCAAATGACTATAGGCGATACGCAGCAGCGATAAGCCATGCTCACCCTTCTGTGCATCGCCGCCGCGCGAGATCAGATCGCCGAGAATGTGATCCGCCTCGGTATGCGAGTGGTTTTCGACGTCCCGCAGCATTGAAGCGGTTAGCGGCGAAGGCGTGAAGAGCGTTTGGGTAGCTCGGGCGTCGAAGTCCGGGCCCATCGTAAAGCCGTTGTGCTCCGCGACGCCACGGCACTCGCCGAGCAGGTTTTCGACGATGCGCTTGCCGTCCGGCGCAGCCAGAATATCGCCGACCGAACCGCGCATCAAGCACGTACTGGCCGCCAGTGTGGCCAGGAACACCCACTTTTCCCACATGCGCAGCAGGATGTTGTCGCTGACTACGGTATCGAAATTCGCGCCGGCCATCGCATCCGCGATCGCCTGGACACGCTCGGACGTGCCGCCGTCCAGTTCACCAAAGGTGATCGCGTGCGTTTCGTTCAGATGCATGACGTGCTGCTCGGGGCTGAGCGTCGCCGCGATCACGCATTGACCGCCCAGTACGCGTGACGCACCAAACTTTTCCTTGAGCACCTCGATATGGCGCATGCCGTTGAGCATCGGCAGAATCAGCGTGGATTCGCCGACCAGCGGTGCGAATGAATCGATCGCGTCGTCGAGACTGTAGGCTTTGCAACTGAGCAGCACCAGATCGAACGGCTCCGCGCCGACACCGGCGAGTATCGTCTTGACGTCGTGCAACGTGAGATTGCCGCGCGGGCTGTTGATGACGAGGCCGTCACGCGCGAGTTTTTCCGCGCGGCCGGGGCGCACGAGGAAGGTCACGTCCTGGCCCGCCGCTGCGAGACGTCCGCCGAAGTAGCCGCCCACGGCGCCCGCCCCTACTACTAGAATTCGCATCTTTTGCCTCTTGATAGATGTGGGTCACGCGCGCCGGGTCGGTATGCAAAGGCTTCGAAGACCGCCTGCGCAGCACGTCTGCAGAAATGTAGCAAAGATTGACGATACGCATCGGCCACAATGGCGGGCCGGTTTGCTGCATTGCACCGCGGCATCGTGGTTTCTCACACCGTTTCCGCGTTGTTCTTTATGTCAGATCAATCGCGTCGGATCAATCGCCGCGCCGCCAGCCGCCTGCTACGCCGCGGGCTGCACGAAGAGAGGTGCTTAAGAGGTGGCGTCCCTTAGCAAACGGCGGCAGCGTCACAAGATCGCCCTACAGCGTGCCGCAAATGGTGCGCTCGTAGAGTGCGAGCATCCCGGGCACATCCACGTCGAGGCAGACCGTGCTGTCGGGCCGGCTGTCCCAGTCCGGCGCGGGCACCGGCATCGTAGAAGGCTTCTGGATGGTTTGGCCCACCGCGATACCGTCCGTCAGCACACGTACGGGACCACTGCGAGTCGTATAAAGATGCGGCGCCAGCACATAAGTGACTGCCGACGAGTCGTGTACGTAAATGCCCTTGAGTTGCGCGCTTTGCTCATGAAAGGCCTCATAGTGCCGCGACACGTCCCACACGAACCGCCCTGCTGCACCGCCGCGATCGCGCAGCGACGCCAGATAATCCTGGCTCATGATGGTGCGCTGCGTGACGTCGAGCCCCACGATCGCAACCGGCCACGGTGCGCCGAACACGATGTCGGCAGCATCGGGATCGCCGAGGATGTTCGCTTCGGCGGCCGGCGTCACGTTGCCGAGCACGCCGTCCGTGCCGAACGCGCCGCCCATGATGACCACCTGTTTGACGAGCGGCGCGATCTGCGGATCGTCGGCCAGCGCCAATGCCAGGTTCGTAAGCGGGCCCACCGCGATCAACGTAACTTCGCCGGGATGGGCGCGCACCGTGTCGATGATGAACCGATGCGCGGGACGTGCATCGAGCGCGGCTTCAGGAGCGGCTTCAATCGCGATGTTGCCAAGCCCGTTGTCGCCGTGAATCCAGGCGAGCGGTTCAGGTGCCACGCGCTTGAGCGGTGCCGCGGCGCCCTGCGCAACCGGCACGCCCGGCACGAACCGCCCGGCCAGAAAACGCGCATTGCGCGTGGTGGTCTCGATCGTGGCGTTGCCGAATACGCTCGTCAGACCCAACAATTCGATGTCCGGATGCAGCGCCTGAAAAACGAGCGCCATCGCGTCGTCCACACCAGGATCGGTGTCGTAGATAACTTTGTGCTTGCTCATAGATAAAACGCGTCCGGCAATTGTTCACGCGCGGTGGTGTCGCGGGTGGCGCCATGCAGATTGCCGAGCCGGATCGGCAATTCGGGGCCGCCCAGTTCGATGATCACCTGGCGGCACGCGCCGCACGGTGCGATCGGTCCATCCGTATCGCCGATCACGGCAAGCGCGGCGAACTGGTCGCGCCGATAGCCCGCGGCAATCGCGCTGAAAAACGCCGTACGTTCAGCACAATTGCACAGTCCGTACGAGGCATTCTCGACGTTGCAGCCGTCGAATACAGTGCCGTCTTTAGTCAGCAGCGCGGCGCCGACCTTGAACTTCGAATAAGGCGCATAGGCCTTTTCTCGCGCGACGCCCGCGCGTTCCAGCAGTTGTTCCATATTCATGCAACGATCCTCGATTCGATTCAATTCAGCGTCAGGAACATGCCCGCAATCGTGGCGCTCATCAGGTTCGAGAGCGTCGCGGCGAGCACGACACGCAGGCCGTAGCGCGCGACTTCAGCGCGGCGTTCCGGCGCGACGGCGCTAAAGCCGCCCGTCAGCACCGCGATCGATGCGAAGTTCGCGAAGCCGCACAACGCAAACGACAGAATAGCAAGGGTACGCGGGTCGAGCGCCTGCAGGCCGGCCGCGCTCACGCTGGCGGCATCTTTCAGATACGGCGACAGCGAAGCATAGGCGACGAACTCGTTGAGAATCATCTTCTGACCAAGGAAATTGCCGGCGATTGCGGCTTCGCTCCACGGCACACCGATCAGATACGCGAGCGGTGCGAACACCGTACCGAGCACCGATTGCATCGACAGTTGCGGATGGCCGAACCAGCCGCCTATGCCGCCCACAATGCCGTTGAGCAACGCGATCAGGCTGACGAAAGCGATCAGCATCGCGCCGACCATCACGGCGATTTTCAAACCCACAGTCGCGCCGGAACTCGCGGCTTCAATCACATTCGCGGGACGCTTTTCGTCGAAGCTGAGGTTCTCGAGGTGCACGCGGCTCGGCTCAGTGGTCGGGTGAATGATCTTGGCAAACAGCAAGCCGCCGGGCACCGCCATGAACGACGCGGCCAGCAGATAGTCAATCCGCACACCGAGGCCCGCATAGCCCGCGAGCACCGAACCGGCAACCGCCGCCATGCCGCTCGACATCACCGCGAACATTTCAGCGCCTGTCATATCGCGCGTGAACGGTTTAACCACGGCAGGCATTTCGCTTTGACCCAGGAAGATCGTGGTCACGGCCGAGAAAGATTCAAGCTTCGATACACCGAGCAGCTTGTGGAATAACGTGCCGAGCACGATCACGATCCAGCGCATCACGCCGATGTAGTACAGCACGGAAATGAGCGCGGTCACGAAGATGATGGCCGGCAACACCCGCACGGCGAAAACGAAGCCGCCGTCGCCGAAGACCTGGAACATCTTTGATTGCACGAGGCCGCCGAACAGGAACTCGATGCCCGCGTTGCCATAGCCGAGTACGTGATTGACGCCGGATGCAGCAGCGGCGAGCACCGTCTTGCCGACCGGCACGAAGAGAATGAAAGCGCCAATCCCGATCTGCGCAAGCAGCGCCGCAATTACAGTCCGTAAGCGGATGGCGCGCCGGTTGGTCGAAAAGATGAAAGCGATAAGCAGCAGGACGGCAATACCGAGCATGTTTCGAGCGATCAGTGCCATGTCTCTTGGTGTTCTTGTGAAAGTGGCAATGATGCTAAACGAAACCGATGCTGGAGAAAACTTTAAATATGGTCTTACTCCGGTATCGCCGGCCAGGCGGTCCGCGCCGGTGCGCCTCGCTGCCACCGTTGTTGGATCACTGCCGTTCAGGTACGCTCACGCCACAGGCGTTTCTCGCTCGCTCCTTTGCCGCTCCACACGCCGTCAGACGCCTCGTACCGCTATGACCATCAATCATGCTCAACGAGGTCGACCATGAACGTCGGTATCTACGGAACGCTCGTCACGGCTTCACTGGTTCTACTGCTCGGCAACCGGCTAGTCGGATGGATCCCCCTGCTGCGCAGCTATACGATTCCCGAACCCGTTGCCGGCGGGCTCCTTGTGGCAATCGTCCTGTTGATCCTGCGCACGACGAGCCACATCGAAGTACGCTTCGATACAGCGTTGCAAACGCCGCTGATGCTCGCCTTCTTCGCGACCATCGGCCTCAACGCCAACCTCGCCAGCCTCAAGTCCGGCGGCCCGCTGCTGCTGCGTTTTCTCGGTCTCGTGATCAGCCTGTTGATACTGCAGAATGCAGTGGGCATCGCTCTCACTTATGTATTGGGCATCGATCCGCTGTACGGTTTGCTGGTCGGTTCGATCACATTGTCCGGCGGTCATGGCACCGGCGCGGCATGGAGCAAGGTATTCGCCGAACACCACGGGCTTCAGTCCGCCACGGAGGCCGCGATTGCCTGCGCGACTTTCGGTCTCGTGATGGGCGGCATTCTCGGTGGTCCGGTCGCGCGCGTGCTGATGCGGCAAGTCGCCAGGAAGGACGCCGCCCGCGCCGAAAACCATGCGGAGAGCCACGCCGAGAACTCCGCCGAAGCGCCGCTCGCCTTCGAAGAACCGAAGGCGGAACAAGCCACCACGCCGGCCGCCTTCATCGAGACGCTGGCGCTGATCGCGATCAGCCTCGCGGCCGGCGACGCGCTCTCACAGGTATTGGCCGGCACGGCAATCGAACTGCCGAGTTTTGTCTGCGTGCTATTCGTGGGCGTGTTGCTAAGCAATATGCTCGGGCTCGCAGGCAAGCCTGTTATCGATCACGCCGTCGCCCTGCTGGGTAACGTGAGCCTCGCGCTATTTCTCGCCATGGCATTGATGACGCTCAAGCTCTGGGACCTCGCCTCGCTGGCGCTGCCGGTCGTTTCGACTCTCGTTGCGCAAACCGTGTTGATGGCGCTCTACGCGATCTTCGTGACATTCCGCGTGATGGGCCGCAACTACGACGCTGTCGTGCTCGCCGCCGGTCATTGCGGCTTCGGCCTCGGCGCCACGCCTACGGCCATTGCGAATATGCAGGCCGTTACGGCCCGCTTCGGCCATTCGCATCTCGCCTTTCTGGTGGTCCCGATGGTGGGCGCGTTCTTTATCGACATTGCTAACGCGATCGTCATCAAGGGCTTTATGGCTTTGCCGATCTTTCATTAGCCGATGCGGCCGCGGCGCCATCGCGGTTCGTGGCACCGCGACGCACCGCAGCGGCCGATCTCAGATCACTTCCAATGCCAGCGCAATCCCCTGCCCGCCGCCGATGCACAACGTGACGATGCCGCGTTTCAGGCCGTCGCGGCGCATCGAATGCAGCAGGCGGGTAGTCAATACCGCACCGGTCGCGCCGATTGGATGACCGTGCGCGATCGCACCGCCCTGCACGTTGATCAGTTCATCCGCGATGCCGAGTCTGCGCGCCACGGCGATCGGCACGGCAGCGAAGGCTTCATTGATCTCGAAGCGTTCGACGTCATCGAGTTGCCAACCCGCGCGAGCCAGGGCCATTTGCACGGCCGGCACCGGACCGAGACCGAACATGCCCGGCTCGACGGCCGCGACGCCAAACGCCACCAGACGCGCGAACGGCTCGATGCCGCGCGCCTCGGCGAACCCACGTTCAGCGACCAGCATGGCTGCCGCGCCGCTGTTCAAGCCCGGCGCGTTGCCTGCGGTAATCGTGCCGTCCGGACGAAATGCCGGACGCAGTTTGGCGAGCGTTTCGACCGTAGTATCCGGGCGCGGCTGTTCATCGCTCGTAAAATGCTGCGGCCCTTTACGCCCCGGAATTTCCACAGCGACCAGTTCGGCGTCGAAATCGCCGCGTGCCTGCGCTTCCGCAAAACGCTGTTGCGAACGCGCGGCCCAACGGTCCTGCGTTTCACGAGTGAGGTCGAACTGTGTGACGAGGTCTTCGGTATGCCAGCCGGAATGCTCGCCGGAAAACGCGTCATTCAGGCCGTCGCGCAGCAGGCTGTCGTGGATTTGCGCGTTGCCCATCCGGTAGCCCCAGCGGCCGCCGTCGAGCAGATACGGCGCGCGGTCCATGTTTTCCATGCCGCCGGCCACGGCTGCATCGCCGAGACCAAGCCAGATTTCCTGGGCCGCGGACGCAATCGCCTGCGCGCCCGACCCGCACACACGATTGACCGTCAACGCCGGCACCGCCACCGGCACGCCGCCGCCAATCGACGCCTGACGCGCCGGATTCATCCGGTTGCCGGCCTGAATCACGTTGCCCAGCACCACCGAGGCCAACGCGGCCGGATCGAGGCCGCTGCGCCGCAGCGTCTCACGTACCGCGACCGCGCCGAGTTCCGTCGCGGGTACTTCTTTCAACGATCCGCCGAATGCGCCGATCGGCGTTCTCACCGGATTGCAGATCACTACTTCACGCGTACTCATCATTCATCTCCAGTTGGACTACTACTTTCAACGCCACATCCACGCGCATCAATTCGCCGATGCGGCCGTGACCGTTTCGGGGACATCCCAGCCGCCGCCGAGCGAGCGGTACAGAGCGACCGCTGCGAGCGCATGCTCGCGTTTGGCCTGATTCAACGATTCCGCATCGCGCAGATACGCCTCCTGCGCAGTGAGCACATCGAGGAAGTCAGTCGCGCCGCCCTTGTAGAGTTCACTCGACAGACGCAGCGCGTGGTTCGACGCATCGAGCGCGCCGCCCAGGCGTTGCACCTGCACCGCGCCGCTCACCAGGTCGCTGCGGTTGTCCTCGATTTCCTTGAGCGCTTGCAGCATGGTTTGCTGCAGGCCGAGTTGCGATTCGCGCATCCGGCTCTCGCTCGCATCGATATTCGCGGTAATGCGGCCGGCGTTGAAGATCGGACTCGTTGCGTTCAATGCCGCGCTGAAGAGGTTATCGGTCAGCGTCGGCAAGCCAAGATACGACGAGGCCAGCAGACCATCGGCAAGATTGAGCCTGAACTGCGGATAGCGTTGCGCTTTGGACACCCCCACTTCCGCCGCGCGCTGTTCGACCGTGGCGTAGGCATTGCGCACGTCCGGGCGCTGCAACAGCGCTTCCGAAGGCAGCATCTGCGGCACGCTTTGCGCGGGCACTGGAATATCGCGAGCGTTAGCGAGCAGCAAGCCATCGACGCTCTCCGGCGTGCGCCCCGAATACACCGCGATCAGACTCAGTTGATGCTGCACGGCCGACTGGATACGCGGGATCTGTGCCTGCAAATCCTCCAACTGATTCTGTGCACGGGCGACGTCGAGTTGCGTCGACAGTCCGTAATGCAAACGCTCCTGCGTGAGTTTCAGGGCGCGGGCGCGAATCTGTTCGTTGTCGCTGAGAATCTGCAATTGCGATTGCGCCCAGCGCAGATCGATATACGCCGCGGCTGTGTTCGCCGCGAGTGCCAGGCGCAATTGATTCAAGGCCGCCTGCCGACCCGACACTTGCGCCTCGGCTGCGAGAACAGCAAGACGTTCGCCGCCGAAAACGTCCGGCGTCCAGCTCGCCGTCACGCCGACGCCGGCCTGACGCACATAGCCGAGCGGTGGCGGCGTGTTCTGGCGAGAATCGGATGCGGTCGCGCTAGCGTTCAATTCAGGCAGCAAGGCCGCCCGATTTTGCTTCGCGAGATCCTGCGCCTGCTTGACGCGTTCCACCGCGGCCTGCACATCGAGATTGCCCGTGAGCACCGACTCCACCAGTTGATGCATGACAGGATCGCCGAATTGCGCCCACCACGTGTTGGCGTTGATGCTGTCTTGAGGCGCATCGACATTCCACGCTGTCGGTGCGACGGTCTGAACCGTATGCTGCAGGTCCGCATGCGTTTCCGGCTGCACCGCGCATGCCGCCAGTGTCAGCAATGCCGCGCTCGCGAGTACTTTCATAACGATTGGTTTCATGCTGATTTCCTCAATGAGCATCGGGCGGCGGCGCGGTATTGCCAAACGGGCGCGAGAACAGCACGCTCAACAAACCGACGACGAAACAGAGCGACAGCGCAAAGAACGTGTCGGAGAACGTGAGCACGAGCGCTTCGCGCATCAGCAGCGAATGCAACGCCCCGAGGCCCGCATTGGCCGCATTCAGCGCATCGCCACCGACTGCCGCGAAGTGCGCGCTTTGCTGCTGCAACACCGACTCGATCACCGGACGGCCCGCGCTCAAATGCTCGTCGAGCCGCTCGTAGTGGAGATTCAAACGATCGTTGAGCATCGTGCTGCTCACGGCAATGCCAATCGCGCCGCCGAGATTGCGCATCAGATTGAACAGACCGCTGGCGGATCGAAGCCTCGACATCGGCAATGAACCGAGCGCCATCGTGACGATGGGCGGAATGCAGAACTGCTGGCCAATGCCGCGCAACGCCTGCGGGATCAGCAACTCCTGCCAGCCCCACTGATTGGTCAGCGGCACGTAGAGATAACAGCCAACACCGAACAGCACCAGGCCGAACACCATCAGCACCCGCATGTCGATAAAACGCGCGACTATCGAATAGGCCACCATCGCGAGCAACTGAAAACACCCGACCGACAGCAACGCCACGCCGATCTGCAGTGAATCGAAGCCACGCACACGCGACAGGAACACGGGCGTCAGGAACACCGCGCAGAAAATCCCGATCCCTGTGATGAAGGACAGCAGACTGCCAATGCCGAAGTTGCGGATCGCCAGTGCGCGCAAATCGACGATCGGCTCTTCTGCGGTGAACGCGTGCACGATGAACAGGAATCCACAGATCGCCGCTACCCAGGTACACGTCAGGATCACGTCGTCGCCGAACCAGTTCTTGCGCGGTCCTTCCTCCAGTACGTATTCAAGGCAACCCAGAAAACCGGACATCAACAGGATGCCGAGATAGTCGCCCTTTTTCAGCAGTGAGAGATCGACGTTGTCGAAGTGCACGTACTTCGGCACCAACAGCGTGACGGCGAGACCCGGCACGAGGTTCAGATAGAACAGCCAGTGCCACGACCATTGCGATGTGATCCAGCCGCCGATCACCGGGCCGACCGTCGGTGCGAGCGTGGCGAGCGCGCTGATGGTGGTGGACGCAATCAGGCGCTGCTTGCCGGGGAACAGCACGAATGCCGTCGTGAACACGGTCGGAATCATCGCGGCGCCGAGCGCGCCCTGCAGACCGCGAAACAGGATCATCGAGTTGATGTCCCACGCAAGGCCGCACAGCATACTGGTGACCGTAAAGCCCAGCGCGGAAAATGCGAACACCCAGCGCGTCGAGAACACACGTGTGAGCCAACCGGACATCGGAATCACGAGAATCTCCGCGATCAGATACGCGGTCTGCACCCACGAGAGCTCGTCCTGACTCGCGGACAAGCCGCCGCCGATATCCTTGAGCGAGGACGCCACGATCTGGATATCGAGCGTCGCCATGAAAAAACCGAGGCACATCAGCACGAACGCGAACACTTTGGTGCGCGTCGGCAGGTCGGCGGGATTGGCAAGGACCTGAGTCATGATCGTTTAACCGTGAGCAGCGTCGAGGTGCACTTTCACCGTCGCCGAAAGGCCAGGGCGCAGCACGCCTTGCATATCCTTCGGCACCTCGAGGCGCACGCGCACCGGCACGCGCTGCACGATCTTCGTAAAGTTGCCCGTCGCGTTTTCCGCCGGCAGTACGCTGAAGGTCGCGCCGGTCGCCGGCGCAAGACTTTCGACCACGCCGTGAATCCGTTTGCTCGACGCATCGAGATCGACATCGACACCGTCGCCAACGTGCATCTTCTTCAACTGGTCTTCCTTGAAGTTGGCGTCGATCCACAGTCCGCTTGATGGCACCACGGTCAGCAGCGACACGCCAATATTCGCCAGCAAGCCGACGCGCGCAGTGCGATTGCCGACGTAACCGTCGATCGGCGAGCGAATCGTGGTGTACTCCACATTCAATGCCGCGACCCGCTGCGCCGCCTGTGCAGTGGCGATGCGCGCCTCTGCGTCACCGATCTGCGCGTCGAGCACGGCGATCTGCCGTTGCGCCGCGATCAAGGCCGCGCTGCTGCGGTCGACCGCGGCATGCGCCTTGGTCAGATCGGCATCAGCGCGTTCTACGACCTGGTTCGATACCGCATCGTCCTTCACCAGTTGGCGATAGCGCGTCTGATCGGCGGTGCTGCGCGTCAACTCGGCGCCGGACGCGCGAACTTCGGCTGCCTGCTCGTTGATGGTGGCAAGCTGCAGGGACTTCTTCGCCTGCAACTCGGTGACAGCCGCCTGCGCGCTCTCAACTTCCGCACTCGCCTGCGCGAGACGAGCGTCGTAATCGCGTGCATCGAGCCGGATCAGCACCTGGTTCGCATGGACGAACTGATTGTCCCGCACCAGCACGTCCGTGACGAAGCCGTTCACTTTCGGCGACATCACGGTTACATCACCGCCGACGTAGGCATCGTCCGTCGTTTCGACAAAGCGGCCGACGAAGAACCAGTACGACGCCGCAAGTGCCAGCACCGCAAGCACTGTGATGACCGCGAGCAGCATCCACGGAATGCGCCGTGCCGGTTTGGCGGCGTTCGCCACGCTGGGCGGTGCAATAGTCGAGGGTGTAGTGGACATGATGGCTGTATGTGTGTATGCACTCGTTAAGCTTGAAAAAAAGCGCGTTGCGCTGCGCCGGACTTGACCCGCTTCACGCGGGGCAGATTCAAACGGGGTCTTTTGTGATGGCGAACAACTCCGTACGCAATGCCGCCGCGCGCTGCTCGCCGAAGCGATCCTCGAATTCGGCTTGCGCCGCATGCCAATGCTTGCGACCGGCTTGCAAACGCTCCTCGCCGGCGGCCGTCAGTGCAATCGACAACGCCCGCACATCCGCCCCAAGCGTCTCGCTCGAGACCAGTCCGTTGCGCCGCAGCGGCTGGATCGTGCGGACCAGGGTGGTGCGCTGCATGCGCATAGCTTCCGCCAGTTGCTTCATGGTCATCGGACCCACGCGCTTCAAGCGCCCCATCAGCGAAAACTGCGTGATGGTGAGGCCGACATTCTCCAGGTGACGGTCGTAAATCTGCGACACATAGCGTGCGGCCTGGCGGATCGCAAAGCAGTCGTCGTCGAAAAGCCCGTCCATCGCTGCGCTTCCTTTTCGTGAGTGCGTATGCACATAATCCGGCGTAAAAAAGCTCGTCGGAACGAGCTCATACGCGTTGTTTATCCGGTGATGCTGAAAAGCTCGGAGCGCAGCGCCTTGGCACGTGCGTGACCGAACTTTTCCTCGAACTCGTCCTGCGCGGCACGCCATGCGATTGCCGCCTGATCGAAGGTCGTTTCGCCCTTCTCCGTGAGACTGAACAGAAACGTGCGGCCGTCATGCTCCGCCGATTCAGCGACCACGAGCCCGTCACGCTGCAACGGTTTCATGGCGCGGACCAGCGTGGTGCGCTCCATGACCATGGCATCCGCGAGATCCACCATCGGCAGGTTCGGCGTGCGCGCGAGCTTGGCGAGAATCGTGAACTGCGCAGCCGTTAGCCCTACCTCGCCGAGATGGCGTTCGTAGATTTGCGTGACGTGCCGGGCCGCCTGGCGCAGCGCGAAACAGTTGCATTCGTCGTAAGAGAGAGGACGGGTCATGCTGCGCAGTGTATATGTGCATACGCACTCTGTCAAGTTCACTTGCGTTGAACAGTATGTTGCGGAATCTGGCCACGAGCATTTCCGATGCGGAAATTCATACACATGTCTGTTTGAAATTTCGGCGTAAGTATCGGGATTCACTCAACTTTGAGCTGTGTCCACTTAAGTCCGAAATCCAGCGGCTCACCACCAATTCGGCTTATTGCGAAGCAAAGCACCGGGCAGCATAAACTAACGTGCTCGACTGCGAAGGCGTGATTTCACCATGATCCGGCCGGCGACAGCAAGCACGACACCACCGGCCAATGCACAGCGAAGGGAGAAAATCAAAGCTCGCACGCCGCACTCATCACCACACTCGACCATCGAAGGCGGCAGAGCGAAAAACAGCCCAATCAAGCCACCGACGATAGCTCCGCTGACGAATAGCGCAAGTACTTGCATCGCAGTCTTCATGCTATTTCCCAAAACAGAATCTGCTTCGCGTCCGCGAGATTGGAGAAAAGATTCTCTGGACCGACGCCGATAAGAGACAAGGGATTCCAGACCTTTGGAATGCCAACGTCAAACCTTAATGTAGTTTGCGTACTCGGCGTGAGGCGTTCGCCATTCCATAAGTCGATATGATCGCCCGAAGGGTCTTTCTCTTTGAGCGAGCGACGCCAGTAGCTTCCAAAGAAGATAATACCGGTCCTGCCCTCCACACGCGTCTGCCATTCTTTTCCTGTTACCGTCTCCGGTAGAGGGCAGCCAGCAAACGGGCGCCGATAAAGCCACTGTGCGACCTCCTTCGCCCGAAGCATGTGGCAGGGCGGATGCCCATGGAACCAGCACTTTTCGCCTTTGAAAGACTTATTGGTAATTCCCACGTTCGCGAGGCAGGTGCCAAGGCGGACGCGCATTCGTCTTCGAACGCTGGCTTGCCCGTCGATGGGTCAATGCATGGCTCGTTCTTGGGATAGGCTACCCATAGCTCGGAAAACGTAGCCACTTTCAACTCCACGATCTTGACGGAGCCAGGCGTTGAGTTCGTTCTAACTACGGTTTTCTTGTTGGGCATTGCTTAGACTCCATCCTGTCTCGCGAGAGCATCATCGCCCCAATATACGGTGTAGTTATCAGAAACTGCGGTATATACGCGCGGTAGGCGGCAGCCGGATTCGAGCCTCCCCGAGAACACGCGCCCGTCTTCGGTTTCGATGAAATAGGGGTAACCTTCAATCCGCGCTCCGCGTCTCGCTTCGACCTGTTCGTCATAGGCGCCTAGCAGCACGGACGCGACACCACCGCCCGCGGTCCTCGCAGAAGCCACCACTCCCATCGTCTCGGCAAGATCGTCGAACCGGGCATTGCGTTGCATTGATGCAACCATGCGAGGCGATCGCGTGCAGCCGCAGAGCAGAATATCGCCGTCGAGCGCGATTTCGTTGCCGTGGTGTTTCCGGCGGCGCGGCCCGCCTGCCTTGGCGATAACGCCAGTACTCTTGCAGGCGTTGCAGCAAACGCCTGCGCCAATCATCGCCGCCTGATGTCCGTAAAACGTTGTGGGCGGCCCCACGTATGGCTCGATCGCGCGCCCCGTCTCTGGCTGATCGCCGATGCAGATATACAAACGGAGCATGTGAATCACTCCGATTTCGCCAGACCTGCGATTGTGAGGCCGCCGGTAGTCGTTGTGATGCGTCCGCCTCTCTCCTCCAGTGATCCTATTGTGGCGAACGGACAGGTCGTTTCTTTGCGTGCGTTATGTGTCATGCGTCAGTCTCCTGGGGGTTGAAAAAATCTTATTCCGAGAGACTGGCGTTTCCTGTCTGCGAGTGGTACTGGACAACGCTGAAAAATGCACACGAAAAGTCCGAACGTGTGTAAGAGCAAATAAAAAACGGCTCGCCGGAGTAATCCGGTGAGCCGTTTTGTCTTGCGACCTTTTCAATGCCGCACGGTGCAGTTAGCGTGCATTAAAGCAACCGATACGCCAACCTCGCCGCCGCCCTCGCCGTGCGCTTATCCTGATCGAGCGACGGGTTGTACTCCGCAATATCCGCCGCGCGCAGCTTGCCCGACGCACGCACGCGCTGCACCATCGCTTCGACCACCGACAAGGGCACGCCCAATGCGGCAGGCGCCGATACAGCCGGCGCGGTAGCGGCCGGGAGCACGTCGAGATCGATGGTCAGATAAACGTCGTCCGCTGAATCCAGCAATTGCTGGAGATCGTCCAGACGCTGCGGCAATTGCGGCTCCTGCATGTTGATGTCGAGTACGTAGCGCACGCCGAGTTCCTCTGCATGCGCGAACAGCGAAGCGGTGTTGCCCAGATCGCTGATACCGAAGCAGGCGTAGTTGAACGGCACGCCCCGCTCGGCGCAGTCGTTCGCAATCTGATCGAACGGCGTGCCCGAATTGGCCGGCCGCTTCTGACGCAGATCGAAGTGAGCGTCGAAGTTGATGATGAGTAGCTTGCGGGTTGCGGTTGCCATGGCCTCAGCTCGAGCCCCATCCACGCGATCCTCATGCAAGCGCAAACCGCTATATGTCCCCCACGCAACCTCGTGCCCGCCGCCGAACACCAACGGCTGGCCGCCGTTCGCGAGCACGTCGCTCACCACGTTCGCGAGTTCCGCCTGCGCGCCTTCGAGGTCGCCGTCGTCGCACACCACATCGCCTGCATCGGCGAGCGTCGTCATCGACGTTTTCGCCGGCAGACCGGCCAGCACACGGCGCAATTCCTTAGGTGCTTGAGCCGCGCCAACGCGTCCCTGATTGCGCCGCACGCCTTCGTCAGAACCAAAGCCGACGATCACAGTCGCATCGCTTTCAGCGCATGGCGCAGCGCGTAAAACATCCTCATGCCGCCGCGCGCCGCCAAACGGCACCACCTGATTGAAAATACGCCGGGTATCGCCGGGCTCACCATCATCAGAACGGCCGCTCCATACCTTGTCGTCGAATGGAACTCTCATGCGCGCGACAACACCGCCTGCAGAAAGGCCCGCGTGCGCGGCTGCGACGGCGCCGAGAAGATTTCAGCAGGTGGCCCCGCCTCGACGATCACGCCGCCGTCCATCACCACCACCACGTCGGCGACTTCCTTCGCGAAACCCATTTCGTGCGTGACGACGACCATCGTCATGCCTTCGCTCGCGAGCAGCTTCATCACTTGCAGCACTTCGCCGACCAGCTCGGGATCGAGCGCGGAAGTCGGCTCGTCGAACAACATCACGCGCGGTTGCATCGCTAACGCGCGAGCAATGGCAACGCGCTGCTTCTGACCACCCGACAGGCTCGCCGGCATCACATGCGCCTTGTGAGCGAGGCCAACCTTTTCCAGCAGCGCGGTTGCAGCCGCTTCGGCTTCGGCCTTGCTGGCGCCACGCAACATCCGCGGACCGACCGTGATGTTATGCAGCACCGACAGATGCGGAAACAGATTGAACGACTGAAACACCATGCCCACTTCGGTGCGCAGCGCATTCAGCGAGCGCTCCTTGAGCATCGCCCCATGATCGACCAGCCGATGCCCGCAGATATCGATCGTGCCGCCTTCTGCCTGTTCAAGCCCATTGCAGCACCGCAGGAAGGTACTCTTGCCCGAGCCGCTCGGCCCGATCACGACCACCACCTGCTGCGGCTGAATGTCGAAGTCGATGCCGTTGAGCACGGTATGCGAACCGAACGATTTGGTCAGCCCACGAATGCTGACGATAGGTTCATCTACTTTTACTGTGTTCATTGCACCATCCCTCCTGCACGCAAGCGGCGCTCCACACGATGCAGCGCGTAATTCGTCACCTGCGTCAACACCAGATACACCAGCGCGATGGCCAGATACACTTCGAGCGAACGGTACGACACGCTGATGATCTTCTGGCCTTCATGCATCAGATCGTCGATCGTCAGCAGCGACACCAGCGCCGAGTTCTTGATCAACGCGATGAACTCGTTGCCGAGCGGCGGGATCATCCGCACGATCGCCTGCGGCAGAATGATTGCGCGCATGGCCTGCCCCGACGACATGCCGATCGAACGCGCCGCTTCCATTTGCCCGCGATCCACCGACTGAATCGCACCGCGCACGATCTCCGACACATAAGCCGCCGAATACAGGCCAAGCCCAAGCATCCCGCACACGAAAGCCGGCAACAGAATGCCGAATTGCGGCAAGCCGAAGAACAGCAGGAAAAGTTGCACGAGCAACGGCGTGCCGCGAAAAAATGTAAGGTACGCCGTACAGAAGGCGTACACGACGCGCCGCTTCGGCGTGAGCCGGCCGATACCGATCAGCAGGCCCAGCACGCAGCTCAGCGCGAGCGCGGCGGCGGTCACTTCGACCGTCACCAGCGCGCCATGCATGATGTCCGGCCAGCCGGTAATCACCGGCGAAAAGTCGAGTTCCATTGTGTCCGCTCAGCCGGTTATTGCGCGGTGGCGCCGAACCACTTCTTGACGATCGCGGCGTACGTGCCGTCGGCCTTGATCTTCGCCAGTGCCGTGTTGAATGCCGCCTTCAGTTGCGGTTCGTCCTTGCGCACGGCGATACCGTAGGCTTCGGTCGTCAGCGGCTTCTCGAGCACGCGGAAACCGCCGCGCGTCTTCACCAGTTGATAGGCGGCCGGCTTGCCGGTCACAGCTGCATCAGCACGGCCGATGCCCACCAGGTCGAACATTTCCTGATTCTTTTCGACTTCGACGCGGTTGATTTGCGGGTAGTTGTCGCGCAGGAAGTTGACCGACTTCGTGCCCACCTGGACCGAGACTTTCTTGCCGTTCAGGTCGGCGACCGACTTGATCGGCGAATCGCTTTTCACCAGCGCGACAAGGCCGCCCGCGTAGTACGAATCGGTGAAGTCGACCACTTTCGCGCGCTCATCGGTGATGTAGATGCCGGAGATCGCCACGTCGAAACGATGCGCGATCAGGCCCGGAATCAAGCCTTTGAAGTCGATATCGGTCCATTGCACGCGTTTGCCCATCGCTTTCGCGAGCGCATTCATCATGTCGACGTCGAAGCCGGTGCGCGCGCCGTTTTCGGTGTATTCCATCGGCGGGAAGGTTGCGTCGGTGGCGACGTTCAGCACGTCCGGCGTTTGTGCGGAAGCCGCGTCGGAAAAGCCGGCAAACGTCACCGCAAACGTGACGCATGCGAGGGACAACAGTCGATTCAGTTTCATGGGAGGGCTCCTTGTGGTTTGTTCGGTTCGTTCAGTTTGTTCAGTTCGTTCGGTATCCAGATCGAATACGGCCGCGAGCGGCCCTGCCCGATCAATCGGTTTGCATATGCTCGGAAATAGCGCGGGCCGTACGTAGCGTCCCGTCGATGAATTGGCTTTCGCGGCCGATGGCGCGCGTGGACGGCGCCATCAGCGTGATCGACGCGCTGCTTCCGGCACCGCGTCCGCTGCGATGAAATATCGGGGCGCTCACGCCCCACACGCCCGGATCGACTTCGCTGTCGCTGACGGCATAGCCCTGAGCGCGAATCTGTTCGAGTTCGGCTTCGATCGCGGCACGGCCGGCGGGGTCGTCGTCGAACAGGTTGTCGAGTACTTCCGTGCGTGCCTTGTCGGCCATGAACGCCAGCAGCGATTTCGCCGAGGCGCCGGCTTTCAGCGGCACGGCGCGGCCTTTTTCGAACGAGCAACGCAATGAGTGCTGGCTGTCGACCATTTCCAGGCACATCACCTGATGCTTGACCGCGACCACCAGCCCGATGCTTTCCTGCGACGCGCGCGCCAGTTGCTGCATCTCCGTGCGGCTCGCTTCGACGAGCAGCGAATTCACGTCGAAACCCAGTGCGAGTTGCAGACTGATCGGACCCGGCGCGTAATGCCCCGCGTTTTCAGCGACGAAACCCCAGCGCTTGAGCAGCGCGATTTGCCGGTACAGCGTGCTTTGCGCGAGACCGGTGACAGCGAGCAGATCCTTGACCGACATGGCCTTGCCATGACTGGCGAGCGCCGCCAGCACCAGCAGCACCCGTTCAGCCCCTGTCACACCCTGTTCCGCGTTCACGATGAAAACTACCCACAATGAATAACGGAATCAGAATGCCAGAACATTCTCGGATTTCAAAAATTGGATTCCCGACGAGTGGGAATGAGAAGAGAGGGTTTTCCCCGAAAGCGGGATAAAAGAGCGTGCCGCAGCGAACGCGCGGCACGTCGAGCGGATTCGCCCAACTAGAAAGTGGCTTGCTGAAGGGGTAAAGCGAGTAGAAGCGGCCGGTAAAAGCCGCAGCCTAGAGCGCGAGCACCGTCACGCCGACCTCAACCCGATGCGCCCCGCCCCCCAGGATCATCCCGCGCAGCAAGGACACGTCGCTGTAATCGCGCCCAATCGCGAGCGTCACGTGGTCCATGTCGGCGAGTACGTCGTTGGTGGGATCGAGATCGATCCAGCCACTCTCCGGGCAATACACGGACACCCATGCATGCGAGGCATCCGCACCGATCAACCGCGGCTGCCCAGGCGGCGGATCGTTGCGCAGATAACCACTCACGTAGCGCGCCGGCAAACCCAGCGAACGCAAACAGCCGATCATCACCTGCGCGAAGTCCTGGCATACCCCGCTCTTCAATTCGAAGGCGCGCTCGGCGGGCGTGTCGAACATCGTCGCCGAAGGTTTGTACGCGAAGTCTTCGTGAATCCGGTGCATCAGATCGATCGCACCCGCCACAATCGGCATGCCGGGCGGAAAGCTCGGCAGCGCATAAGCGCGCAACGACGGGCGCGGCACGATGTTAGGCGATGCAAAGCAGAACTCCACCTCGGGCCGGAACTCGCCGCCGACCCAGAAACGCAACTCGTCCGCCACGCACTCCCATTCCGGCGTTTCCTCGGGGTCGAGGTCGGTCCAGCGCGGCATGAGCGCCACCGTAGTTTCGCTGACGAGTTGCAGGCGCTCGTGCGGGGCGTCCAGCGCGAAGTACAGGACGTCGTTGCCGAATGCATCGAGACGGCTGGTCTGATACGACGGTTCCGGCTCGATCTTTTCGCTGTGCGAGACCACACGCTGCCACGCACAGGCGATCGGCCGGATCGTCGCGAGATGCTGGGCGGTCTCCACATACGTGGAGTAGTGGTAGGTCGTGCGATGCGAGACGGACAAGACGGTCGGCGCGTGCTTCATGACCAGACCTGAGAAGCCACCGTACTGGCATGGCTGAAATAGCGCGCGCTGATCTCATGCGCCGCCGCGCCGACATAGCCGCCAATCTGATCGCACACCGCAATCAGGTCGGCGTATGAATCGTCTTCGTCGATGGCGCACAGCGATTCGAGTGCCGGCAAGGAAGCGGCTGGCGGCATCAATTCCGCAAACGGCCGATGCCGCATGCTGCCCGCCGCCACGGCGATCTCGTCGAGCTTCTTGCGCAGGCGCTCATAGACGCCATAGACGCCGCGCGGATTAGTGGGCTCGATCACCAGCAAATCGAGCAAGGCGGGTACTTCGAAACGGCCCGGATACAGCGAGCGATACGTCAGCGTGCTGTCGAACAATTGCAGCAGCAGATCGAACCCGGCTGGTGTCGAGAGCTGGCCATTATCGGCGACCACTCGCAGGAACGACGTCATCGCCGACACGCGTTCGATGTGCCGCCCGACGAATAGCAGACGCCACGCTTCGTCGCGTGTCATGCGGTCGCCTTGCGCGCCGCTGATCGCCGATAGCTGCACCGACAAACGTTCAAGCGCGTTCATCAGTGTCACACGGTCATAACGATCGTAGCGTTCGCTGCGCTCAGCGCGACCGTTACCATTCGCGCCGCCCTGCGATGAACCACTACCACTGCCGTTACCGTTACCACCACCATTGCCATTGCCGTTGCCCCCCGCAGCCGGCATCAACGTCTGCAATGCATCGCGGAAGTCGTTACGCGCCGCGAGAATCGTGCGCCAGTGATCGTTCGACAAACGCCCACGCACTTCGCCGTTTGAGCGTGCTTGCCATGCGAGGTTCTGGCCAATGCTCGTGGGGCCGGTGCTTTCGCTCAGATTCGCGACCAACGCACGCTCGAACACTTGCGGCGAATTCGGCGCAAACATGTCGCCGGATTGCACGAGACCGCAATGCATGGCGAGCTCGACCAGCGTGGGGAACATCGCATCGGCGTCGTTGCCTTCCAGCGAGCCGAGAATCAGGCGCAACAGCCGCACATTGTTTTCGGCGCGTTCGCCATAACGTCCGGCCCAGAACAGGTTTTCCGCCGCGCGGCTCGACACGGTGCGATGCTTGCGCGCGAGGTCGGCGGGTTGCATCGGCGAGGGCAGCAGCGTGAAGGTCGACGTCGGCTGACTCGACAGCACCCACGTGTCGACGCTACTGCCGCCGTACTGCATCGACACCGTCGCCTGGCGCTCGGCGGCCATCCGCGTGAAACCGCCTGGCATCACATGCCAGCCGCCGTTGACGTCGGCAATCGCATAGACACGCAGTACCGACGGACGGCGGCCAATGGTGCCGTCTTCGTAACGCGGCGTGCAGGAAAAGCGCTGCGGCTGCTGGATCGTATAGGCATCGGGCATCGCTTCGATGCGTTCACGCCATGTCGACAGCCGTTGCCTGCCCTGCTCGATCCCGGGCGGCGCATCGCGTGCCGCGACCGGCCAGGTCGGTACGATGAACGCTTCGTCCAGACGCCCGAATGCGTGGACGCGCGCCGCCTTTTCGCCGCACCACCAGGTGGCCACGCTCGGCAGCACGAGGTCTTCGTCGAGCAAAACTTCGGCGATGCCCGGCAGAAAGCCATGCAAGGCAGGCGATTCGACAAAGCCCGAACCCGGCACGTTCGACACGATCACATTGCCCGCACGCATCACCTGCAACAGGCCCGGCACACCGATGCTCGAATCCGCGCGCAGTTCGACCGGATCGCAGAACGCATCGTCCAGACGCCGCAACACGACGTGCACGCGTTCGAGACCGGCGAGCGTCTTCAGATACAGCATGTCGTCACGCACGGTCAGGTCTTTGCCTTCGACCAGCGTGACGCCGAGATAGCGCGCGAGAAACACGTGCTCGAAGTAGGTTTCGCTAAACGGTCCAGGTGTGAGCAACGCGATATGGGGCAAACCATCGGCGCCCGAACTGTCGTGCGCCATGGTGGCCTGAGCAGCCTGCGCAAGCGTCGCGATCAGTTGCGAATAGGTCGGGGCGAGGCGGCTTACGCGCATCGCGCGGAACGGTTCGGCGAACAGCGTCGACACGATCAGCCGGTTTTCCAGCGCATAACCCAGGCCGGATGGCGCCTCGGTGCGATGCGCCATGACCGTCCAGTTGCCGCCAGGCGTACGCGCCAGATCGACGGCAACCACCTGCAGATATTGCCCGCCAGGCGGTGTGAAGCCCTTCACGGAGCGCAGGTAACCCGGATGCCCGAACACCAGCGCGGGCGGCAACTGCCCCCGATCGAGCAAGGTCTGCGGCCCATAAATATCGGCGACGATGGCATTGAGCAGATGCGCGCGCTGCGTCACGCCACGCTCGATATGCGCCCACTCCGCCTCGCTGATCAGGAACGGCAGCAGGTCGAGCGCCCACGGCCGCGGCTCGCCGTTATCCGCGTAGACGTTGTAGCTGATGTCGTTGTCGCGGATCTGCTGCGCGATCGACGCGCGGTGATCCTCCAATCGCGCGATGCCGTCTTCGCCGAGCCGCTCGAAGAACTGCCGCCACGGCTCGCGCAACACGCCCGAGGCGTCGCGTAACTCGTCCCAATGTCCTTCGTAGGCCGGCAACAGCCGCAATAAGGACGAAGCGTCCGCGCGCGCCGCGGACGTTTCGAAAGGAAAAGTCGATTGAAAGGCCAAGGTCGTGTCGTTCTTAAAAGTGTGCTGCCGCTTTCAGTCTACCAGGTTACCAGTAGCGCAGGTCCAACGTAAACGGAAACTCAAGGCTGCGCTGCGGTACACCGACCGTGAGCGGCCCCGGCGTATGACCGGATGCGAAGAAGCGTGCGCGCCGCCGGCTTTCGGCCTCGTAGGCGTTGACCGGGAAGGTCTGATAGTTGCGCCCGCCCGGATGTGCGACATGATACTGGCATCCGCCGACCGAGCGGCCAGTCCATGTGTCGACCAGGTCGAAGGTGAGCGGCGCATCCACACCGATGGTCGGATGCAGCGCCGACGGTTGCGCCCAGGCGCGAAAGCGCACACCGGCCACATATTCGCTGACGCGGCCCGTCGGCTGAAGCGGCACCGGCACACCGTTAACCGTCACCACATGACGGTTGTCGTTCAAACCGAGCGCGCGCACTTCGAGCCTTTCCACCGACGAATCCACATAACGCACCGTGCCGCCGGGTGAGCCCTCTTCGCCCATCACGTGCCACGGTTCGAGCGCGTTGCGGATCGTCAGCGAGACGCCGTTCACTGTGGTCGCGCCGACCAGCGGGAAGCGGAATTCGAAGTGCGGCGCGAACCAGCTGCTCTCGAAGGCGAAGCCCGCCTGGTTGAGTTCGCCGAGCACGTCGTCGAAATCCATCTTCGCGAAGGTGCCGAGCAGGAAGCGGTCATGCAGTTCCGTGCCCCAGCGCGTGAGCCGCTGCGTGTACGGCGTGTGCCAGAAGCGCGCCACCAGCGCGCGCAGCAGCAACTGCTGCACGAGACTCATGCGCGCATGCGGCGGCATTTCGAAGCCGCGCAATTCGAGCAGGCCGAGGCGGCCAGTCGGACCATCGGGCGAATAGAGTTTGTCGATGCAGAACTCGGCGCGGTGCGTGTTGCCCGTCACGTCGATCAGGATGTTGCGCAACGAGCGGTCGATCATCCACGCCGGCAGGTTTGCGCTGTCGCGGCCGCCGAGCAGATCGATCTGCCGCTGCAACTCGCGGAACGCCACCTCCAACTCATACACCTGGTCGTTGCGCGCTTCGTCGACACGCGGCGCCTGGCTCGTCGGCCCGATAAAGAGCCCGGAAAACAGGTACGACAGCGACGGATGGTTATGCCAATACGCGATCAAACTGGCCAGCAGATCGGGACGGCGCAGGAACGGACTATCAGCAGGCGTCGCGCCACCGAGCACGAAGTGATTGCCGCCGCCGGTTCCCGTATGCCGGCCGTCGGTCATGAACTTCTCGCTGCTCAGATAGCTCTCGGCCGCGGACTGATACAGGTACTCCGTGTTGTCGACCAGTTGCTCCCAGCTCGAAGCCGGATGAATGTTCACCTCGATCACGCCTGGGTCCGGCGTCACCTGCAGGACCTTCAGGCGCGCATCGCGCGGCGGCGGATAGCCTTCGAGCACCACCTGCATCTGCAACTCGGCGGCCGTCGCTTCGATCGCCGCAAGGAGGTCGAGATAGTCGTCGAGTTCGGTGAGCGGCGGCATGAACACATGCAGCAGCGAGCGGCCGCTGCCGAACGCTTCGGTTTCCGCCTTCGGACCGGCGGCCCGTTTCGGGTCGCGCGCTTCGACGCAGATCGCCGTACGCAACGTTTCCTTCGACGACTGCCCACGCTCCGGCGGCTGCTGGTCGCCTGACTGAGGCGCAAAGGCCAGCACGCCGCTGCCCGCCATGCCGCTCAACAAATCCGCCGCTGACGACGACAACGCCGCCGCACGCCGCGCATCGGCGGCGCTCAAGGTGCGCTGCTCGCCGTCGTATTGCATGCGCAATTGCGCAGCCGGGCGCAATGGCACCGGTGGCGCAAACGGATCGTGTGCGTGCTGATACGGATAGTCGGTCTTCGACACCCACGGCAGCGAATCGAGCGGCAAGCGATAACCCATTGGCGAATCGCCGGGAATCAGGAACATGCGTTCGTCGCGGAAGAACCAACGGCCGCTGACCCACTTCGGCGGCTCGTTCGGCACGTCGCGTTCGCGCGCGAGCGGCAGCACAAAACCGGTCGCGCCGCCCAGGCCCGCGTCGAACACGCGCCGCAGACGCACGCGCTCCAGCTCGTCATCCAGACGCGCATCGAGCGGATCGACGTTGACCGGCAGACGGCGCTCGCGCCACAGGTAGTACCAGACGTCTTCGAAGCCGGGCTGGATGCAGTCCGTGTCGAGCGAAAGTTTGCCCGCCAGATGAGAAAGGAAACGCTGGGCGTCGGCGGCCGTGTAGGTGCCCGGCTCGCGTTCGTCGGCGAATAGCGTAGGGTCTTGCCAGCACGGCTCGCCGTCGGCGCGCCAGTAGAGCGACATTGCCCAGCGCGGCAACTGTTCGCCCGGATACCACTTGCCCTGGCCGATATGCAGAAAGCCGTTAGCGCCGTAGCGCGAGCGCAGCTTGTCCATCAGTGCGACCGCGTAGCCGCGTTTGGTGGGGCCGAGGGCGTCGGTGTTCCATTCGGCGGCGTCGCGATCGCGCACCGACACGAAGGTCGGCTCGCCGCCCATCGTTAGGCGCACGTCCATCTCGGTCAGGCGCTGGTCGACCTGCTCGCCCATTTTGACGACGTCGCTCCACACTTCTTCGGTGAAGGGCTTGGTGACGCGCGGCGTCTCCAGTACCCGTTCGATCGACATGGTGTGCTCGAACTCGACTTCGGACTCGTCGACCGCGCCGGAGATCGGCGCCGCGCTGCCGGGTTCGGGCGTGCAGGCGACCGGAATATGGCCCTCCCCGGCGAGCAGGCCGGAGGTCGGGTCGAGGCCGATCCAGCCCGCGCCCGGCAGATAGACCTCGCACCATGCGTGCAGGTCGGTGAAGTCGACTTCGGTGCCGCTCGGGCCGTCGATGGATTTGACGTCGGGCGCGAGCTGCAGCAGGTAGCCGGAGACAAAGCGCGCCGCCAGCCCCAGTTGCCGCAACGTCTCGACCAGCAGCCAGCCCGAATCACGGCAGGAACCCGCGGCGCTCACCAGCGTTTCCTCGGGCGTCTGCACGCCGGGCTCCATGCGGATCAGGTAGCGGATCTCGCGTTGCAGCCGCTGATTCAGCGCGACGAGGAAGTCGGCGGTGACCATCGGCTTGCGGTCGATACTCGCGACGAACTCGGCGAAGCGCGGCGTCATGGCCCGCTTGACGAGGTACGGGGCAAGCTCCAGCGCGAGGCCGGGTTCATACTCGAACGGAAACCGTTCCGCCGACGGTTCGAGAAAGAAGTCGAACGGGTTGTAGACCGCCATCTCGGCGACCAGATCCACGGTCACCTTGAATTCGCGGGTCTTCTCGGGGAAGACGAGGCGCGCCTGATAGTTGGCAAACGCGTCCTGCTGCCAGTTGATGAAGTGTTCAGCCGGTTCGACCCGCATCGAATAAGACAGAATGGGGGTCCGGCAATGCGGCGCAGGCCTGAGACGCACGACCTGGGGCGACAGCGCAACCAGCCTGTCGTAGCGGTAATGTGTGACATGATTCAACGCAACGCGTATGGACACACCGGACTCCTGGACAAGGGATGGCAGCCCGCCAAAAAGCAAGCTTCATGCCGTGGATCGAAAAACCGCGTGAACTGCCTGTACCGCCCGGATTACAGCCTGCTGCGAAGTTTGCCGCATCTGTCGACCGTCCGGTCGATCGATCAGCGCGCCTTTCCACTGCCTTTTCGGTAGCCGCGCACCAAAGCGGCGCAGCGCCGATGCACGATCATGCACGTAATGTGCGTTAAACCAGTGACGTCTGGCAAATGCTGCATGAAGATTGCGCGTCGGCTTCGCTCCACGACTGCCCCCACACCCAGGCTCTATCGATGAAAACCTTCCACTGCAATCGCTGCTCGCACCTTGTGTTCTATGAAAACGTTCGTTGCGAACGGTGCGAGGCATTGCTCGGATATGTGCCTGAACTGGCCGAAATCAGTGCCTTCGAAGACGCCGGCGAAGGCCGCTGGCGCAGTCTGCATCCGCGTGGCGAGGGTGCATTGTTCCGGCAGTGCCACAACTACGCGGTCGAAAATGTCTGCAACTGGATGATCCCCGCCGACTCGCCCGACACGCTGTGCCGCGCCTGTCAGCTTACGCGCACGATCCCGAATCTGAGCGCGCCGGACAACCGGCTCTACTGGTACCGGTTGGAGATGGCGAAGCGGCGTCTGCTGTACACGCTGGCCGCGCTCGGCCTCGACGTGCTCTCGCGCAAGGACGATCCCGAATACGGGCTGGCATTCGAATTCCTCGAAGACGGCGACGACGGCGAGCGCGTCATGACCGGCCACGACAACGGGCTCATCACGCTGAACATTGCCGAAGCCGAAGACGCCTACCGCGAAAAGGTGCGCAGCGCGATGGGCGAGCCCTACCGCACGCTGCTTGGCCACTTCCGCCATGAGACGGGCCACTACTATTTCAGCCAACTGGTCGAGAACGACCCGCGCTGGCTCAAGCCCTACCGCAAGCTATTCGGCGACGAGCGCGCCGACTACGGCGAAGCGCTGACGGCCTACTACCGCGACGGCGCACCGAAGGACTGGCAGGCCTCGTATATCAGCGCCTACGCGACGATGCATCCCTGGGAAGACTGGGCCGAGACGTGGGCGCACTACATGCTGATCGTCGACGTGCTGGATACGTCGACGTCGTACGGCCTCGCCTTGTTGCCCGACGACCCGAGCGAGCCGACGCTGACCGACCGCACGCCCGTCGAAGACGCGAGCTTCGAGAATTTGATGAAACGCTGGTTTCCGCTCACGTATGCCTTGAACAGCCTGAACCGCAGTCTCGGCATGCCCGACGGGTATCCGTTCACGCTGGCCTCGCCGGTGGTGGATAAGCTGCGGTTCGTGCATCGGGTGATTGCGGCAGCCGGCGACAAAACGCAACCGCGCGAAGCGGCGAAGCCGGCGCGTAAAGCCGGAACGGGGCAGGCGCCGTTAAAGACGGCGCAGGCTGGGGCGTTGCAACCGGTGGCGGCACAACCGGTCGCGCAGCCGGTGCCACTGGCTGCGCCACAACCGGTCGCACAACCCGTCATGTCACAAGAACCCGTGCAGGCACCTGTCATGGAGACAGCCGCGTCGTCAGCGCCGCCGTTGCAATCCGGACCCGCCGCCGCCAAAGCAGCACCCGCCAAGCGGGCCGCACGCCGGCGTTAGTCCAATTGCAATAACCGCACATGGAACGCTTCGAGAACCCATAAAAAATCCCGCTGCCGAATCAACCGGCAGCGGGATTTTTTTCATCGGAGCCAAACCTGGCGATCGCTCAATACGCGACGTAAGGCCCCGTACCACCAGGCGTCGTCTGCTGCTCGACGGCGGCGTACACGTTACGCCCGTAGAAGAACGGCAGGCCCCAGTCGAAAATCGAGGACGTCACAAAGGCCGGTCCAGCCAGCAGCGGCAACGCTGAATCGCCGCTGTACGTCTGCGAGATCGTCGTGGCATTGCCGACGCTGAAGTTCACCGCGCTCGTCGTGCCGTTCACCCCCTGGATCATCGCACTCAACGATTGGGTCGACACCGGGCAGTAGTACGCGCTATTGGGGCTCGCGCATGTCGGCAACGCACTGGTCTGGAAGAACAGGCCCGTCGAGCCGCTGTCCAGAATACTGCTCGAATACGTCGTGCCGTTCTGCACCGTCGTAAAGGTGCCGTTCGACGCACTTACGCCGATCACCTGCGCGCTGCCCAGCGCATTGTTGGCCTGCGTGCCGATGCCGAACACCAGTTGCCCGCTGACCGACTGCGCGCCGCCCGACACCGTCGGCAGACTCAACATCGAACCGTTGTTGTCGGTCGCGAAGTACGGAATCGGGTTGGCGACCTGCAGCGCTTCAGCAAGCGGAATCGACGTGCAGGTCGTGCCGCTGCAGCCGTAATACGTGCCGGCCACCGCCTGTTGCACACAGTTCGCGCCGCAGTCGTGCTTGAACACGCCGATGCCCAGAATGCCATTGGCCTGCAACGTGCCCGGCGTGTTGCGCGACGCGCCGACGCTCGCGCAATCGGACGGCACCGAAGCGTAGTTCGGGTCGATCACCTGGATCGGCAGCGAGGCCGCTTTTTCACCGGCGATCTGCAGGTCCGCGAGCTTCACCGAACCCCATGTGTAGCCGTCGAAGAACTGCATGCATTCGGCAACCAGATGGCCCGAGGCGTCCTTCTGCTGCGGCAGCGCCATCGAGGCCGGCAATTGCGAAGCGAACACGCGCACGCCCCACGAACCGGTATCCACCAGGATGTGATCGATGGTTTGACACTGGCTGGTGCCGGGCGCGCAAATCGTGATGCTGACGAACGGCATGTTCGGCACGTTGCTCACGCCGGAGTCGACCGTCACGCGCACCGCGTTGGCGGCCACCACTTGCGGCGAAGGCGAGGTATTCGTGACGGTGGGACCGGCCGAAAGGCTCGTCGTGCCGGAGCTCGATGAGGAGCTGGAACCGCCGGAGCCACCGCCCCCGCCGCCGCAGGCACTGACGAGCAACGCGAGCAGCGTCGCGCACAACAAGGTAACGAACGAAGACGTATGACGCATGATTCGCTCCGTTATTGAATGACGCCGACATCGACGCCCGCAGGCACCACTTGCGGCAGATAGGCGTAGCCGGCAAACGCGCGCAGGTGCCCGCCGGAGAACACAACCAGATCGCTGCCGGACACCGCGAGCGGCGTGCCACGCCGGGTTGCGGTGGCGGCGACGTATTGGTCGAACGACGCGCCCAGCATGGTTTTCAGATCGGGCAGCGTCGGGCCCTGCCACGCGACACCGAAGACGATGCCGTTGGGCGCAACGTACTCGCGCACCAGCGTGCCGGACGGCATCGCCACCAGGTGCACCGAATACGCGCTTTGCGTAGTGATCGTATGAGCCACTGCGTGAAGGCTCGTCTGATCGCTGTCGACAGAACTGACGTTCTGGCCGAGCGTGGCGTGCGCGGCAAACGACAGCGCGCAGCCTGCCCCGAGCATTGCGCGAGCAATGCTTGTAGAAAGCATCGGTTTCAAGAGATTTCCTTCGAGGTGAAACGCTCGTGGCCGGCGGGTGAGCCGATCACGAACGGGGAATCCAGGGGCGCACTCCTGACCGGCGGTGCCGGTTCTGCATTCACACCGGTTGGGTTGCGTGAATGCGTCTACGGAGTGGCAGCGCGAAACTTTAGCGATCGCGCAAGGGCACAGCAATCGTTTGCGGGACGATTTAAACCTTCTGCATGCTCGACGTCGTTTGAACCTGTTTGATATTTGAGGACAGGATCACCAAGGGGCGTCGCTTGAGCGCAAATTTTGCCGACACGTCCTGTTTAAAGCGAACACACGTATTAAATAACGGGGCCACAGCAGAAAAATATTAATGCGTGGCGCATGTCGCGAGTAATGTAAGCGTTCGCTGAAAAATTCGCGTTGATCGGCCTATTTCATCTGATTATTGCGGCACGTGCGGACTGCTTTTGTGTGAAGAGAAAACCGCGTACGAGCGCGCTCCGAGGCGGCAAAAAAAATGCCGCGGATAACCTGGTGGTCATTCGCGGCATCGGGTCTTCATTGCTAATTCATTGCGAGTTCTGCAAGCCGCGCCGGGTTCGAATCGGGCGATTCGAACCCGGCAGCGTCCGTTACTTTTTCTGCTGTTGCAAGAGCGATTTAAGCTCCTGCACATTTTCTTCTACGCGTTTTGCGATCACCGCATACGACTCGGCCTGCGTCTGATACGCGGCTTGCGCCAACTGCTGCATGTCGGCGAGCGACTTATGCAGGCTTTGCTGGATCAGTTCGGCGGCTTTCGCCGGAGGCGCGGCGCCGCCGGCCGACAATTGCCCGGTGAGCGACTGCAATTCGCCCAACGTGGTACGCAGCATCTCGGTCTGTTTCTGCGCAAGTGACTGCATGCCCTGGAATGCCGTCTGATTCGCCTGAACCAGTGCTTCCACGTCCTTGCGTCGCGCTTCCATGATGGCGGGTACGTCGAAGCCGGGAAGCTTGAACTGCTCCAGCATTTTGGTGAAATCGCCAAACGGATTGGCGGCGTCAGGTTGGCTCATGCGAAATCCTCCTTAACGATTGAATACTCGCCCGCAGTGCATCGCCGCGATGGGTTTCTTCGGCATAGGCACCAGTGGCGTCGCGTGCGCCGAGCCTCCCGCAAAAGGCGTGCTGCTTCTGGGGTCGGACGGCACAGTGCGTCAATCATGCGCCATCCGGTTGCATTGCGCCAGCGGGCACACCCTGGCGTCGAGCGTCTCTTTGCCGGAACGTTTTGCGGCTTCGGCCACGAAGCATGCAAGGTCCGGTAAGTTACAGGATAGCTTCAGTAACCCGACGAAACGGCATGTCGACTATCGTTTCCGATGTGCTGGCGCACCGTTGCGCCGGTGCTGTCTCAATGGGAGCGACATCATGAAAAAAGGATTGCTGAGCGCGGCCCTGGCCGCCGTTTTGACCGTGGCCGCCACCGGCGCGCTGGCACAGGAAGCGGCAGCGCCGCCGCCCGCTTCGTCCCCCGCGCACGGCGAGTCGCATCACGGCGACGGGCCATCTTCGCCGCATGCGCCGATGGGTCCGGGTTTCGCGGTGGTCAACGACCTCGAACAGTTGCGCCGCCTGTACGCAATGAGCGGGCGTGAGGGCGAGATCGTCGCCGTGTATCACGAGGTGTTGAGCAAGACGCAAGATCCGATGCTGCGCCACTACGTGTACGACTCGCTGGCCCGCGAGCAGTTGAAGCCGGCCAATACCGACCAGGCGATCGCTACGCTGCGCACCAGTCTGTCGGAAGATCTCGTGGCGACGAACAGGCCGCCGCGTGGCATCCCGGCAGAGGTGCAACCGCCTGCTCCGCAATAAAGCGCGGACTCGATCATCACGCAGTCGAACGGCCGGTAATTCCAACCCGACGCGAGGGACGCGGCAATTCGTCCCGATACAAAATCGGCTGGAAGCGCTCCCGTCGAAAAGCAGCGCAGCCGTTCGGCGCGCTGCGTTAGCTTTCGCACATAGCCGCCTCATTGCCTACTTTTCATCTTCCCTCAGGTGATTAGGATGAGAGCACCGTAACGCTAGTGCCTGGTGAACAATGCCCTATCCGCTCAATATGGCCGTCGCCGCCGCCCTGCTCATCTTCGTGCTGTGCTGCATCGTCAAACTTGCCTTGAGTTGACACTCTGCCGTCGCATTCATCCCATGCCAAACCCGCTCCGCGGCTGCATGTTTCGCCGTGACATTGCGCGAAATAATTGTTGAATGGAGTTCGGGAAGTGACTCGCCCATACTTCGTTTCGCTGCCGGTGCGTACGAAAAAAGACGCATGAGATCAAGGGTGCTTTGCGTGAAAACGCGCGTGCGAATGCGACCCCGATGATCAACGATCCCACGGTTGCCCGATCATCGGAAGATGCGTTCGAAGCTAACGGCACCGCGTGCCGACGACAGGATGAACATGTTGACTTCAGTGAGTTTCCTCAAAAAGAATGCCGCCCGTTTTGCATGCGTTGCAATGGTCTGCGGCAGCGCGCTCCTGACCGGTTGCGCCGGCGGCAGCATCAACAACGCGACCCAGACCAGCGCACAGCCGCAAGTGCGCCCGGACAATATTTATGTCTACACCTTCGACAGCAATCCGGATCAGGTCAAACTGGACAACGGCGGCATGCTGAAGAAATTGAAGTCGCAACTCGACGGCTCGTCCGCCGCGGAAAAGCAATCGGCCGATGCGATTGCCGTGCGTGAGCAGGTGGCCAACGAAATCGTGCATCAATTGCAATCGATGGGGCTGCGCGCGATTCGCTCGGACGTCCCCGCCCCCGCCGACCAGAACGTCCTGCTCGTGCAAGGCAGCTTCGACAAGATCGACGCGGGTAATCGCCGCCGCCGCGTGCTGATTGGACTCGGCGCCGGCAAGAGCCAGGTGAGCAGCTCCGTGCAGATTCTCTACAAACCGGCGGGCGGCACCGCGCGGCTGGTGCAAAGTTTCAATGCCACCGGCGACAGCGGCAAAGCACCCGGCATGGTCGAAACGGCCGGCGTGGGCGCCGCAGCCGGAAGCATCGCGACCTCGGCAGCCGTGGGCGGCGGTTTGCACGCCATGTCCGAAACCAAGAAGGCCGGTGTTTCGGCGGATGCAAAGCGCCTCGCCGACGCGGTGGCAAAACAGGTGGCGCAGATCGGTGTAAGCGGCGGCTGGCTCTCGACGGAGCACGTCAAGGGATAAGTAATCCGCAGCGCTACGAAAACCACACCGCGAAGCGCGTGCCCGATACCAGACTGCTCACGGTCAAGCGCCATTCGTGAGCCGTGGCGATCTCCTTGCAGATCGCGAGGCCGAGCCCGGCGCCCTCATGCCGGGCATCCGGCGCGCGCCAGAACCGCTTGAAGAGAAACGGCAGATACTCCTGCCTGATGCCCGGTCCTTCGTCCTGAACCTGCACCGAGACGGCATCGACGATCAGCACGACCGTGCCATGCGCCGGCGAGGCGTTGATCGCGTTTTCAACGATGTTCTTGAGCAGAATGAACAACGCGCTTCGGTCGGCCCAGATCGACGACGGCGCGACCGTGGTTTCGAGCCGGAGCGTCACCTCCCTGCGGTCGGCTTTGCGCGCAAGATAAGCCACCACGTCCTGCACCACGTTGACGATATTCACCTCACCGAAGCTGAAGTTCTGCGACTCGCTGACTTCGGCGAGATGCAACAGTTGCCGAACCTGACGCGCCATCAGATCGATTTCACGGAACAGCAGGTCCTTGTCGTCGATCCCGGGCTGCAGTTCGATCTGGCCGCGGATCAAGGTGAGCGGTGTCTGCAACTCGTGCGCGGCGGATGCGAGAAACTGCTGCTGCACGGCGAAGCCTTTTTCGAGTCTATCGAGTGTTTCGTTGAAGGCATGGATCAACGGTTTGATTTCACTCGGAATGCCCGTGGTGGAAAGCCGCGTGGTGAGGTTGCGCGGCGTGATGCGCGCAGCCGCGCGCGATGCCTCTCTAAGCGGCTTGAGCACCCGATGCACGGTAAAGGGCAAAGACAGGCCAAAAATGATCGTGGCAACGAGAACGATCGTCTTGATGATCGCCGGGATCGGCTTGATCTTGGCGTCGATAATCGCGTTGACGAAGCGCTCCGACGTCGCGGTCTGGGTATAGAAAACCGCCGAACCATGCGGAACCCGTAGCGTCAGGATTTCGAACGGCTTCGCCCCAATCTCCACGCGCTGAACATTGCCGACAGCCCCGGATAGATCGCCGGCAATCCATGCTTCACGCCCCTCGGCGCCGTTCGAAGCCAGCAACACGTTGCCGCGTTCGTCGAGTACCCGGTACTTCAGTTCCGTCGGCGCCACCTCGAAAAGCCAGGCCTTCTCCGAAGGAAGCGCCACGGAAACCAGACGGCCGGTACCGTCGAACCGGAGTCCACTCGCAATCGCCGTGGCGCTTTCCATTTCCTCATGCAACCCGAGCATCTGCTGAGGGAAGTGACTGAACGCATAGGTAGCGGCCGTCGCCAGCACGGTCAGGCTGATCGCGAGTGCAACAATGCTGGTCACCCAAAGCCGCGCGGATAAACTGCGAATCCAGTGATTGAACATGGTGAGCAATGGGCCGTTGATTTAGTGCTGTCCGGCGGACCCGGCGGCAACCTGGAGCGCGAAGCCCGCGCCGCGAATATTGGCGAGCCGCGTCGTCGCGCCGACCGCGCTCAGCTTTTTACGCAGACGATGCAGCGTAACTTCGAGCGCATTGGGCGTGACGGCTTCGCCGAGTCCCCACGCGGCATGTTCGAGCGCCGCGTGTCGGACGGTGGCGCCCGCCGCCTTCACGAGACACAGCACGATCTGCAACTCGGCAGGCGCCAGCAGAACAGACTGCGCGCCGCAGCGCATGGCGCGTTGCTGCGGATCGACCGTGAGGTCGCCGAACGAAATCACCAGATCCGTCAGCGCCACCGGCCGGCGCATCAGCGTACGCACCCGCGCGACCAGTTCACTCATCGCGAAGGGCTTGGTCACGTAGTCGTCCGCGCCGTTTTCCAGTCCGTCGACGCGGTCATGCAGCGCGTCGCGCGCCGTCAGCATGAGCGACGGCGTCATCTGCCCTGCCGCGCGCAACGTCCGCAGAAAAGTCAGGCCGTCGCCATCCGGCAAACCGCGATCGATGATGAGCACCGCGTAGTCGGCCCGGCTCACGCCATACTGCGCCTCCGAAATGGTGCCAAACACATCGGTCTCGATGCCCGCAGCGGAAAGCGCCTGACGGATCATGTCGGCGAGGCGCTCGTGGTCTTCGATCAGTGCGACACGCGACATGCGCTGGTGCTCAGTTGAATTCGTAAAGGTAGCCGATCCTGGCTTGCGGAATATAGCGCTTGCCCACCAGCGGACTGTCGGTAATACCGCTGCCAAGGTGCTCGACGCCGACGTCGAGGATCAGGATCTGATGGCGCGTGAACTTATAGTTGATACGCGTTCCGACCGAGATGTCGTAGGTCGCCTTGCCGGTATATTCCGGGCGCCCGGCGCGCACTTCGGATGAGCGCACACCGTAATAGTAATCGACATATTTGTGGCTCAACCAATCCACGCCGGCGTGCGGTTCGAAGTCGAATTTCCCGTACTCGAAGGACTTGCTGAAATCGATCGTGGCTTTCTGGCCCTTGTTGCCGCCTTCCAGAAAATCGCCCGAGAGCGTGCCGTATGCGGTGTGCCATGCAAGCGCCGGACCGTACCAGAACGCACCGTTGCGGTTCTGCATGCCGTTCAGAATCGGCGCATCAGACGCCTTGTAGCCGTCGCCGAGGGCGTACTGTCCACGCAAGGCGAGGCTCACGTTGCTCCACTTGCCGATTTTCAGGTCGACAGCCGTACCGAAGACATGCACCCATTTGTTGTCGAACGAGATTAGCGGAATCGGCGTGAATTTCGTGCCATAGCCTTTGTAGGGTGCCTGCTCGATGCCCGCGCCCACGCCCAGGCCCCAATGTGTCACGTTCGTGGAATTGTTCAGCACGGTGAAGCCTGTGTCGTCCGCTGTGGGCGGTTCAGGGCTCAGGCCGTCGGCCAAAGCCGCGCCCGAATACGCGCAGAACGATGCGAACGATGCGATAGCCAGTAACAACCTGCGCTCACGGCGAAGAGTTTTTTTCACGTCGAGTCCTGAGTGGATGGATGAGGCAGCATCGACTCTAGAACCACTGGACTTACTCGTTACTTACTCGAAACGGCGGGAACAGGCGTATTGGGGCACAGCGCACGGGATAGGGAACGATCGCGGCAACAGATGCCTCGGCAAGGCCCGCCGGCCGTAAGTATCAGGTAAGTCACGCGAGTTCAGCATCGAGACCGCTATCCGATCGCGGGATCTCACTCGATGAAACTCACCAATGCAACCGCACTGCGCGCAAACGCCGTGCTCTTTTGCCTCTCGACGTGCGTCGCCATCATTCCGAGCCTGATCCTTTCAGTGCTGTTCGGCCTGTTCGACGACAACGCGCCCTTGCTGCCCTACCACGTGGCCACGATCGGACTGACTCTGGTCGTCATGCTTTCGTTGAGATGGGCCGCACGCCGCGCGTTCGACGCAGCTTTAGCGGCACACCAGGTCAGATTGCTCGACGAGCCCGCCGGCCAGGCATCGATCGACGCATATTGCGCGCGTGCGTGGCTCGTCCAGTTGCATGTGGAACTGCAGGGACGTCACTGCATCGATTGATTGCATCAGCGTGACACTGCACGGCGCACGCTTGTGCGCGACGCAGCGACACGCCTTCGCTCGTTAGAACCGCAACAGCACCTTGCCCTTGCGCGCGCTCTTCCCGCTCACCGCTGCCGCTTGCGCCACGTCCTCGACATCGAAGATGGCTTCGACCGGCAGCTTCAACTCGCCCGACGCGGCGAGCCTCAGCAATTCGCCGATCATTCGCGCTTTATCCGCGCCCGAAGTGACCTCGAAAATCTTGCTCGCCCAGAAACCCTTGACGGTCGCCTGCTTGAAGATCGCATCGCCGGAGCTGAGGCGCATCGGCTCATTGGACATCGCGCCGAACGACACCAGGGTGCCGTTTTCGCCAAGCAGACCGAAGATGTCACCGCTAGCGTCGCCTCCCACGGAATCGACACCTGCCATGATCGGTGCATCGCCGGCGATCTCGCGAACCCGCTTCTTCCAGCCCTCGCTTTCGGTCGACACTGCATTGCCGATGCCGACCTCGGCCAATTCCGCAATGCCCGCCTCGCGCCGGACCAGATTGACCCCATTGATGCCGCGCGCGTTCGCGAGCATCGCCAGAGTCTTACCGACCGCACCGTTCGCCGTGTTCTGGATGAACCACTGACCGGGTTCGAGGTGCAGATATTCGAGCAACATGACCGCGCTCAACGGCATGGCGATCAATTGGCAACCTGTTTCGTCGCTGATCGCGTCAGGCAGCGGGACCACCGCTGCCGCCGGCGCCAGAACGTAATCGGCCCAGCCCTCGTAGATGCCGGCCACCACTACGCGTTGACCGCGCTTCAAGTGTTCGACACCTTCGCCGATCGCGTCGATCACGCCGGCGACTTCAGTGCCACCCACGGCCGGCAGTTTCGGCTTGTAGCCGTATTGACCGCGAATCGTCCAGAGGTCGTGATTGTGAATCGGCGACAAGGTCGATTTGATGCGCACCTGACCCGCACCGGGATTCGGCGTGGGACGTTCCGCGACCTGCAGCACCTCGGCGGGATTGCCGAAAGAGGAATAGATAACGCTACGCACAGTCTGTCTCCTGAAATGTGCAACGATGAGGACTCCGTTCTGCGCGGAGTGAGGGGTTCTGCGAGTGCTTCTCTGGGTGCTTCTGCAAATGGTTTTCTGAGTGCTTCTGTTCGACGAGTCTCATCAGTACCAAGACCTCAGCCGCAGCCATGTCATGCCGCGCGCAGGACGCTCTGTGTGACCGCCATGGCTTGCGCCATCGCGCTTCCATCCTGTCGCAGCTTGGTGATGAGCGCCGCGCCGAGCCACATGTGGTACAGGAGTTCGGCCGCCTCCCTGGACCTGATCTCCGGCGAAAGCGAGCCGTCTGCCTGGCCTTCTTCAATCACAGAAGCAAGACGCACCATCAAGCGGTCGACGCCGTCGCGCAGCACCACGCGCATCTCATCGGACAGGTCGCCGACTTCCGCGCTCAGCTTCACCACCAGACACTTTTCGTCGCCGTCCTGATCGAGCTGCTCCTGCTGCCAGGCAGCCCAATAGCTCAGCAGCTTGTCCCGGCCGTTGACACCGGGCCGACCGAACAGTTCGTCGAGACGGACCGCGTAGTCGGCGACGTACTGCTGCAGCAACTCGCTGCCGAACGATTCCTTCGAGCCGAAGTAGTGATAGAACGAGCCCTTCGGGATCTCGGCGGTCGTCAGAATCTCGTTCAGCCCGACCGCGACAAAGCCCTTGCGTGCGATCAGCGCGCGCCCGGCGTCGAGGATGTGCCGGCGAATGTGGGGATGGCTAGCTCTCATAGGAAGCGGATTATGGCCTCAATTAGACCAGTCGTCTAGAGCGCATTCTGGCGACTCGATCGTGGCCGCTTTGCGGGACGGACACACTGCTGTCATGCCCACGCCATAACAACGCGTCACCCTGAGCATGAGCTGTTCCGTCCTCACCCAGGAGACATGCCATGTTGACCGCCCGCGTTGGAATCGTGTCGCAATCCGCCGCCGTACCTTACACCGATGTCGTCCGTGTCGCGCAGGCACTCAACCTGCAGCTCAGCCGCGATCTCGCCCCGATCTGGAACGTGTCGGGCACCGTCGTCGCGCTCGAGTCCATCGACCATCTCGACCCAGGCGTCTGGCCGGTTTACGTGGTGGACGAGGTTCAGGCGGGGGCCGCCGGTTTTCACCTGACCGAGCACAACCAGCCGTTCGCGGTTGTCCTGCCCGGCAATACATGGTCGCTGTCGGCGAGTCACGAGATACTCGAAATGCTGGTCGATCCGGGCGGCAACCGCCTCACCGCGGCCAATGCGGTGACGATCGTCGACAACGAAGTGCAGGACGGTGACGGCAAAGTCGAATATCTGGTCGAGATATGCGATCCGCCCGAAGACGCAACCTGCGCCTATCTGATCGACGACGTGCTGGTCTCGGACTTCTACACGCCTAACTATTTCGACCCTGCCGGCACGTCGGGCGCACGCTACAGTTTCAGTGGCAAGATCACGCGGCCCCGTCAGGTGCTGCCTAATGGCTATCTCACCTGGTTCAACCCGCAGAACAACAAGTTGCAGCAGGTCAGACATTTCGGCGCACCCGAAATTGTCGATCTCGCATCCGGGCAACCCGGTGGCGGATCGCTGACGGGCGGACGGTCGCTGCGCAGCTTCGTCGACAGCCTCACGCAGTTGCCTCAGCCGCTCTCGCAATTGAAGGCCAGCGCGCCGGCGGTGGAACGGCGAGACGCGCGCCGCATGATATTCGCCAGTGCGTTGCCAACCGGCGCGGCCCTTTTCTCGGCGGCCCTCGCCGGCCTCAGGACGGACTCTGCCGGCACCACCGCCGGTTCAGCACAGGAAACCCAGCCGATCAACATCCGGACCATGCTCGACACGCACGCCGAGTCGTTCCGGCAAGAGGGCGTGCTCTCCGTGCGTAGCGGCTTGCAATGGCCGGCGCCTGGACGCGCTGTCATGCGTGCCATTGTCGTCACCGTGGTGGCGGACAGGCTCACAGCACTGCAAACTGCGCTGCCGAAGCAGATCGACGGCGTACCCGTCGATGTACGCGCTGCCGACACCATGGAATCGATGCAGGCGCTAGACCCCTCGCGATATTGCGCACTGGCTGACGCTCGCCATGAACTGCGGCAACCCGATTTCGCGGACCAGGTGTTCTTCGATGGACAAGGCAACGCACTCGCGAGTCCGCCTGCGCCGCTCCAGGCGTTCGTCGCCGCCCGGGCGCGTAAGGAGGAGATTCCGTACACACCGGCGCCCGGCGCGAGTCTCGATGCGGTGACGGAACAGGTCTCGCTGGTACTGCACGTGAGTCCCGATGCCGGATGGGCGGAGCTATCGAATTTCATCGCCGGCGTTCGCGAAGAACTGGTGGTGGGAATGTACGACTTCACGTCCGAGCACATTCTGACCGCAGTCGAGTCCGCGTTTTCCGGAGGCCAGAAGCTGACGCTTACGCTCGACCATCCCGCGAAGAATCCCACGGCCGACCAGACCGATGAGCAAACCCAGGCCGATCTCTCGGCCAAGCTCGGCGGGCGCTTCGCCGGCACCTGGGCGCTCACCAATGCCGACCCGAAGGCACCCGTCTGGATCTATCCGAACGCGTATCACATCAAGGTCGCCGTGCGTGAAGACGATACTTTCTGGCTCTCTTCGGGCAACTGGAACAACAGCAATCAGCCGGAGATCGATCTCTCGGACGTGGCTGCCGCGCGCAAGCTTGCCGAGAAGAGCGATCGGGACTGGCATGTGATTGTCACGAGCAAGGCGTTGGCGAGCACGTTTCGCTCGTTCCTGCAGAACGACTATGCGGTCTCTCGCGACGCGATAACTCAAGCCAAGGCAATGGGGATGGATATTCCGGGAGCCGGGACCGCCGCTCTCGACGTTCCGATCGAAGCGTTTGCAGCCGGCAAAACCCCGCGCCAGTTCTTCGCGCCGAAGACGCTGAGCGATACCGTACAAATCCAGCCGCTACTGACGCCCGATAACTATCAGCCGCATGTTCAGGCGCTCATCGAGTCCACCCAGCAGCGCTTCTACATGCAGACCCAATATATCCATCCGAGCGGACACCCGGACGATGCACAACATGACGCGTTGATTGCGGCGGTTAAGGCGCTCATCGACCGTGGCCTCGACGTGCGTCTGATCACGAGTCAGTTCCAGAACGACGCATGGGTCGAAAAGCTGGTCGCGGCGGGCGTGCCGTCGTCGGTTCTGCGCCGGCAGGCGAACGTTCACAACAAAGGAATCGTGGTCGACGGAAATGTCGTCATGGTCAGCAGTCAGAACTGGTCGGCGGACGGCACGCTGCGCAATCGCGATGCGGGGCTGATCATTCATAGCGCCGATGCCGCCGCCTATTTCGAGCAGATTTTCCTGCACGACTGGAATTATCTGGCTTCGCCGGTGGGGAGCTGAGGAGGCTGGCGAAGCTCGCCTGTCAGGTTCTGGAAACCTGCTCTGCAAAAACGGAAGCGGCACAACGTGCCAGGCGGATTCGTTGGGAAGCGGCTGGCGGTTCGACGTAATTTGTCCGTCACCTGCCAGCAATATGGCGATGTCATGATGATGCTTCGTACCCGCCCCGACGGCTCGAGAACTTGCAGCCGGATGCGCTGCAGTCCGACACCGCCCGGGCGGGCACGCCTTCCTCTAAACCCTGCATCGGCCGGGTTTAGCCCTTCGCGGGACGCCCCGTCTTCACCGTCTCGAGCGACGACACCGCGGCCAGCAGGCGCTGCGGTGCTGCCGACTCCAGCATCATCAGGCCTGCTCGCAACAGCTCGCTCTTCTTCACCGGCACGCCGGCGTCGAGACACTTCTGCTTGAGAGACGCGATCATGTCGTAGTCCGATTTCGGCATCGTGAAGCTGTCGCGCACGACTTTCTCTTTCTTTGGCTGCTTGGCTTTCCTGGCTTCCGGAGCGCTGGCAGGCGCGGTTTCCGCAGTTGCGGAACGCTTCGGCTTGGCTGCTTTCTTGGTGGTTTGCGCCGCTTCGGTAGTGGCCGCGGGCTTGGTTTTGGCTGCTTTCTCGACGACAGGCTTTGCTTCCGCCGCTGCCGAGGACTTCGCTTTAGCTACCTTCTTGACGACAGGCGCCGCTTCAGCCGTTGCCGAGCGCTTCGCTTTGGCTGGTTTCTTGACCGCGGCCTTCGCTTCCGCAGTCGCCGCGCGCTTCACTTTTTTAGCGGCTTTCTTGACGACCGGCGTTGCTTCCGCGGCGGCCGCGCGCTTCGCTTTGGACGCCTTTTCGACGGCAGGTGCCGCTTCCGCCGGCTGCTCCGCCGCGACTACCGGCTCGGCGCCATCTACTGCGTGCTTGGACGAACTCTTGGGGAAGTGGAACGCCTTCTTGGTGTGCTCTTTCGTAACGGGTGTTGTCATGTGGTCTCTCCGTGTTGATAACCGTATAAACAGTATATACCGTTTATTTTGCTGTCGGACACGGAGCGGCATAGGCTGCCGTTTCAGTAATCGACTTACATAACAAGGGAAATAAAACTGTTCCGTGCCGGAACACGGACAACGCCTTGCATCAACGTAAAGTCGAATGCTCCGGTAACCGCGGCACGATGCTGTTACGCAATTGCGCTGCGGCCAGGGTTTTACGGTTTACTTCAGACGCGCCTGCAACTCGTTGGCAAGCTGCCTGGTTGCGGCTTTGGTCGGCGCGTCGTTGGCGAGTGCATTAAGCAAGCCAAAGTCGTGGATCGTGCCGTTGTAGCGAACCGTCGTGACTTCATCGCCCGCGGCGTCGAGCTTGCGACCATAGGCCTCGCCTTCATCGCGCAATACGTCGGACTGCGCTACCTGGATCAGCGCCGGCGGCAGACCCTTCAGTTGCTCCACTGAAGCACGCAGCGGTGAAGCGTAAATCTCATTGCGCTGCTTCGGATCCTTTGTATACGCATCCCAGAACCACTTCATCATCGGCCGGGTCAGGAAGTGGCCTTCCGGGTAGGCGTTGTACGAGCCGTCGCTGAAATTGTTGTCCGTCACCGGCCACATCAGGCCTTGAAAGCGGATTGCAGGGCCCTGCTTGTTCTTCGCCATCAGGGACACAACCGCGGCCATGTTGCCGCCGACGCTATTGCCCACTACTGCGAGGCGGCTGCCGTCCACACCGATTTCATTGCCATGCTCCGCGACCCATCTGGTGGCCGCGTATGCCTGATTGATCGCCACCGGGTAACGCGCTTCGGGCGACGGCGTGTAATTGACGAACACCGCCACAGCCCCGGATTGCACGACGAGGTCGCGCACCAGCCTCTCGTGCGTCTGGAAGTCCCCAAGGATCCAACCGCCGCCATGGAAGAACATGAAGACCGGCAGCGTGCCCGTTGCGCCCTGCGGCCGCACGATCGTGATCGGCACGGAGATGCCGTCCTGCTCGATGGTCTTGTTCGACACATCGATGCCGGAGAGGTCGACCTTCACGCTGTTCTGCGCGCCGACCAGCACCTGACGCGCCTGCGCCGGTGTCAACGTGTTGATTGCCGGTCCTGTGCCGCTGTTCAACGCATGCAGGAACTGGCTGGTCACCAGATCGGGCGAGGCGGGTGTTGCCGGGCTTGCGGCGATGGCGAGGGTGGCGCTGGTTGCAAGTACGGCGGCCAGCAGCAAAGGCTTGAAGGTCTTCATGATTTTTTCCAGGTTCGTGATGGTGAGAGGCTGAGGCTTAGACGATCGTCAGGGTGACGTCGATGTTGCCGCGGGTCGCGTTCGAGTACGGGCAAACGATGTGCGCCTTGTCGACCAGTACCTGCGCCGCTTCGCGTGCCATGCCGGGCAGGGAGATCTTCAATTCCACTTCGATGCCGAAGCCGTTCGGGATCACGCCGATGCCGACGCTTCCGTCAATCGAGACGTCCGCGGGGATGGCGATCTTGTCGCGGGCGGCGACGAATTTCATCGCGCCGAGGAAGCAGGCGCTATAGCCGGCCGCAAAGAGCTGTTCCGGATTGGCGCCCTCGCCGCCCGCACCGCCCAGTTCTTTCGGCGTGGTCAGCTTGAAATCGAGGTTGCCTGCTGGCACCACGGCGCGGCCATCGCGGCCACCGGTGGCATGAGCTTGAGCGCGGTAGAGGACTTTTTCGAGTGACATGGTGAGGCTCCTTACAAGAGTGAGTGATCTAATTTACTATCTACTACTAGATAGATTAGTCCGCAAAATTAAACTGACAAACCAGACTTTTCCTGGCTACTACATACTCCCCACTTATCTATCTACTCAGAGATAGATAAGTGCGCCAAACAAAGAGGCGGCGTACCGCCTCATACCTGATTACCTGACTACCGCGGTGCGAGCTTCACTTCGCGATCCGCACCGTCGCCTCGACGTCTTCGAGCCGGGCCTTGGTGTGGAACAGACGGCTTGCGAGCACACTGCCCTGAAAAGCCGCGTACAGCGCCCGCGCCGCGTTTTCCGGTTTGCCGTTCACCGCCAGCGTCCCTTCCTGCACGCCTTGCGCGAGAACCTTGGCAAGCCAGTTTTCGTTCGCTTTAAAAAACGCTTGCACGGCCTGGCGGATGTTGTCGGGCAGTGATTCGATGTCTGCAGCCAGCATGCCGCACAGGCAGATCTGATTGCCGTCACCGAGGGTCCTGCCGAACAGCTTCGCGTACTTGCTCAGCTTTGTGTCCGCGGCCAATGAAGCGTTAATGCCATGGAGCGCGCCCAATACCTCGTTGCTGTACGCATTAACCGCCTCCAGAACCAGATCGTCTTTCGACGGAAAGTAGTAATGGATGCTCGAGGTTTTTACGCCAACCAGACTGGACAGATCACGGTAACTGAACCCGTTGTAACCACGCAGCATGATGAGCGTGATTGCGTGGTCGAGGATCTGTTCGCGCACTGTCGTTGTCGGTTCCATGGGTTGAACTATATCTACTCATAGATAGACTGTCAAGCGCCTTCGCAATTTTTTAACCGACGCGACGTGGTTACCAGACATGAAGGCAGCGCCGCTGTGGCATAGACTGTTTTCTGTCGCCGGCTCAACCGTTGCCTATCCTGCGAAATACCGTGGGAGACAGGATCCGCAACTGGCACCTCCGGTGGCGCTGAAAACGGCATTCCGTCCATCCTTTGTTCCCGTTGGTCGACGAGATCTCATCATGGAATATATCGAAAGCCTACGCATTTTCCGGTCGGTGGTCGAACTGAAGAGTTTCACCCGCGCGGCGGATATTCATGGGCTGGCCCGGCCGGCGGTGTCGCGGGCAATCGCGGGGCTGGAAGAGCGGATCGGATGCCGGCTGTTAAACCGGACGACCCGGCAGGTCTCGCTCACCGAAGCCGCGGAACGATTCTACGAAGGCTGCGTGCGTATCCTGGACGACCTGGATCTACTCGAAGCGGACGTAGCCAACCAGACACGCGAAGCGGGTGGCGTCTTGCGCCTTGTCGCCCATACGACGGCGACGGTAAGCCGGCTGGTTCCCCTGATCGCCGGATTCAAGCGGGCCCATCCGAAGGTCACGCTCGACGTGACGCTGACGGAACGGCCGGTCGATCTGGTCGGCGACGGGTTCGACCTTGGCCTCGTTCTTCCGTACATGCTGACGAGCGAAACGACGGTCGTGCGCCTGCTCGAGCGCATTCCGGTTGTCATCGTCGCGACGCCGCAGTATCTGCAGACATCGTCAACGCCGGGAGATCCATCGGAACTGGCCGAGCATCTTTTTGTGCCGATGTCGCCGTCCATTCGCCGCCCCGCCATCGGCTTCCGGATTGGCGAGGACGAGCTGAGCGTTCCGCTTCGCTTCGATGTTTCGTCGAACAGCCCTGCCTTCAACCTGGAAATGGTGCTGCAGGGTTTCGGAATCGGTGTCGTGCCGGCAGCGCTTGTAGAGAACGAATTGGCCTCGGGAAAGCTCGTCCAGTTGCTTACCGGTTCGCAACTTGTCGACAACAGCGTCGAAATCCAGCTCGCTTACAGCAACCGGACCCTGCTGCCTGCCAAGGTGCGTGCATTTATTGACTATGCGGCTACCTTCTTCGAAACGCTGGCGACATCGCGCTAGTCCAGCTAAGACGACCTGCAAAGCGCGACGGAAACAAAAAAGGGCGGGATGAGGCGCCGCTTTCGGTGTTCGGCGATGAGGCCGCCTGGATCCGGCCCACGCTGCGCGCGTCCGCTCAGCGCCCAGCCCCATTCCCCGTTGCTCCCCGGGCGATTGGTGCACGAAACGACAACAAACTGATAATCCGGCCAGCATCGCTTCCCGGCGGGGGCCGCATTACTCTGTGCGTATGCACTCAAACGATCTTCCGGACGACGACTGTTTCGCTCTTCGTCAAGCCTCCCGACATATTTCAAAGCTCTATGAGCGTCATTTGTCTGAGGCCGGCATCACGCCCACGCAGTTCAGCGTCCTCAAAACGCTGAGTCGTTGTACGAATCTGACGATGGCCGAGTTGGCCAAAGCGATGGTGATGGACAGAACGACCCTCGTTCGAGCGCTTAAACCCCTGCTTCGGCGTGGCCTCGTGGTTGCTCCTGCCGAACCGCAAAGCAATCGGCGACTGCGAGTCGTACTCACCAGAAGAGGGATAACGAAGCTCGACGAAGCGGCCGCTCATTGGGCAACGGCGCAGGCCAGTTTCGAACGTAGTTTTGGCCCGCAACAGGCAGCGCATCTGCGAAGTGAACTGTTTCGCATGACGAGCTACCTGTCCGAAAGATAACCACGACGCAACAGATTGATTCACTGCGGTAGATCGATCAGTGAAAAATTAAACGCTAATGTGTGCATATGCACTTCAAGTGAAGCAAAGACATACAACCCAGATGAGCCAAAGGAAAACGGAAACCATCATGAACCACGACCGACCCCAGCTCCGAGCGAGCGCATGGGCTGCCACGATAGCCTCGGCGGTGGCGGCGCTTGGCCTCGCCGGATGCGTCAACTACGCCGGCATCAAAAGCGACAAGCAGATTGCCCCGCCCACCCAGTATGAAACGAAGGAGAGCTTGCCCGCCGAGGGCGGACAGTGGCCTGCAATGGATTGGGCCAAGCAGTTCGGCGATGCGCAGCTGCCCAGGCTGATCGACGAGGCACTGGCCGGCAATCCAACGATCGATCAGGCACGTGCACGCATTGAGAAAGCCTCTGCCTCAGTCGGCACGGCCCATTCCGCACTCTATCCAAACGTGACGGGAAGCTATTCATGGACGCGCGAGCGCTATAGCGACAATGGGTCCGCTCCACCGCCGGTCAACGGCACCTGGCAGAGCGAGAACAACGTGCTCGCCAGTGCTTCGTTTGATCTCGACCTGTGGGGCAAGAATCGCGAACGGCTTCGTCAGTCTGTCTCGCAGGAGAAGGTCGCCGAAGCCGAAGCCGAGCAGGTGCGCATCTCTTTGGCCGCGTCGGTGGCCAGCACCTACAACCATCTTGCGCAGCTCTATGCGTTGCGTGATATCGAGGCTCGCGAAGTGAAGAATCGCGAGGATATCGGCCGAATCACAGATGGGCGCGTGGGTGCGGGGCTCGACACCAACGTTGAGCGGCAGACCGCATACGGCGAAACCGCAACGAGCCGCTCCAGCGTCAGTGACCTCGATGGACAGATCACGACCGTCCGCTACCAATTGGGTGCCCTGCTCGGCGAAGGACCGGATGGCGGCCTCAAGATCGCCAACCCATCGCTTGGAGAGGGCGCCGGCGTCGTGCTTCCCGACAACCTGCCCGCCGACCTGATTTCGCGGCGCCCGGACATCGTTGCGGCCTATTGGCAGGTGGATGCAGCAATCCACGATGTAAAGGAAAAAAAGGCCGAGTTCTTTCCGGACGTCAATCTTTCCGCATCAGCTGCACTGGACGCGTTTGGCTGGGGGCGATTCCTGACGGCTGGAAGCGGCCAACTTCAGGCAGGACCCGCGATTCATCTTCCTATCTTCGACGCTGGTGCGCTGCGCGCCCAACTGAAGGGCCGCTACGCGGACTTCGATTACGACGTCGCGACGTACAACCAGACGTTGATCAGCGCTTTATCCGATGTTGCCACGCAGGTCACGCAGATCCACTCGGCCGACCGTCAACTGGTCGATGCGCAGCAGGCCCTGGATGCACAGACCAAAGCCTACCAACTGGCGCTCGTTCGATACAAGGCTGGCTTGAATCAGCAACTGCAGGTACTGAACGCCGACGACAACCGGCTCGCCGCCGAAACAGCTGTCGTGAACCTCGAAATGAATCGCCGCGGCATGCAAATCGGGCTGATCAAGGCACTAGGCGGCGGATTCGATGCTTCGCAGGCTGGCCTTGCCGCAAACACGGAGACACCGATTCCTGCGCCGTCCGGCAGCACGGCAACTCACTGAACGACCAGATCGGCACTCGGGCGTATCGGCCTGAGCGCGACCATCAAACTTTATTGGAGCTACCTATGAACGCACCTCAGTCATCGTCGGATAAAGAGCCGGAAAAGAAGCCCGGCAAACGCAAACTCCTGCTCTCGCTGCTTGTCGCTTCGCTTGCGGTCGCAGGCGCTGCGTTTGGCGCTTTCTATTTCGTCGACGCCCGTCATCACGTGGATACCGATGACGCATACGTCAACGGCAACGTCGTGCAAATTACGCCGCAGGTCACGGGAACCGTCATCGGGGTCAATGCGGATAACACGCAAATCGTCAGGAAGGGCGAACCGATCGTCCAGATCGATCCCGCGGACGCCAGGATTGCGTTGCAACAGGCCGAGGCCAATCTGGGCCAAACCGTTCGCAGAGTCCATGGCCTATATGCCGACGACGACAGATACCGCGCAGATATCGCTGAACGCCAGTCGGATCTTTCGAAGGCGCAGGACGATCTGAAGCGCCGGCTTGCCACTGGCATGACGGGGGCGGTGTCGGACGAGGAAATCTCACATGCACGTGACGCGGTCCGGTCGGCTCAGGCTTCGCTTGAGGCAGCCCGGCAGCAGCTTGGCGCCAATCGCGCGCTGACGGCCAACACGTCGGTCGAGAAGCATCCGGACGTACTGGCAAGCGCCGCCCACGTTCGCGACGCCTACCTGGCTTATGCGCGCACCACGTTGCCGGCCCCCGTGACCGGATATATCGCGCAGCGCTCGGTTCAGGTCGGGCAGCGCGTGTCACCCGGCGCAGCGCTGATGTCGGTGGTGCCGCTAGAGCAGGTCTGGGTCGATGCGAACTTCAAGGAGTGGCAGCTTCGTCACATCCGGGTTGGGCAACCAGTTGAGCTGACAGCCGACGTCTACGGCTCCGCGGTCGTCTATCACGGCAAGGTGGTGGGCTTTACGCCAGGCACTGGTTCGGCACTGGCGCTGCTGCCGGCGCAGAACGCGACGGGTAACTGGATCAAGGTGGTGCAGCGGCTGCCGGTGCGCATCGAGATTCCACCCGCGGAACTGGAAAAGCATCCGCTGCGAGTGGGTCTGTCAATGAACGTGGATGTCAACGTCAAGGACCCTGCCGGCGCCCAACTCGGTACGCAGTCTACGTCCGCCTATAAGACCGACGTTTTCGCAAAGTACGGCGACGAGGCCGATGCCGCGATCGCGCGGATCATCGCCGAAAACGAATGACCGCCGCTCATTGGACCGCGGCACGTGAAAGATGCCGCGCCTTTCTTGCCAGACACAGGACAGCCGTATCACCATGAACACCAACCATCCCAATCACCCGCCGCTGACCGGGGCGACACTCGCTCTGGGTTCCCTGAGCGTTGGTCTCGCGGGCTTCATGACCGTGCTTGACTCATCGATCGCCAACGTCGCCATTCCAACCATTTCCGGCAACCTCGGCGTATCGGTCGACGAAGGCACGTGGGTCATCACCGTTTTTGCCGCTGCGAATGCAATCGCGATTCCGTTGACTGGCTGGCTGACGCAGAGGCTGGGGCAGGTCCGGCTGTTCGTCGGCTCGATATTGTTGTTCGTGTTCGCATCCTGGCTGTGCGGTATCGCGCCAACGTTGCCGATCCTGTTGCTTGCGCGTGCGCTGCAGGGAGCCTTTGCCGGGCCGCTCATCCCGATGTCGCAGGCGTTGCTGCTCAGTTCGTGGCCAAAGGCGAAATCCTCGCTGGCACTCGCGCTGTTCTCGATGATCGTGGTGACCGGGCCGATTGTCGGGCCGTCGCTCGGCGGCTGGGTAACGGACAGTTATAGCTGGTCGTGGATCTTCTATATCAACATCCCGGTCGGGCTGTTCGCCGCCGCGATGGTCTGGCTTCTCTATCGCAAGCGCGATACGCCGGCCAGAAAGCTGCCAATCGACGTTGTCGGGCTGGTGCTGCTCATTGTTTGGGTCGCGTCGCTTCAGGTGATGCTGGACAAGGGCAAGGATCTCGACTGGTTCTCGTCGAGCACGATCGTCGTGCTGGCTATCGTTGCCGCAGTCGGTCTCGCGGCATTCATTATCTGGGAGCTGACGGAAAAGAATCCGATCGTCGACTTGACGCTGTTCAAGCAGCGCAACTTCCTCGGCGGCACCGTTTCGATTGCCGTGGCGTATGGCATCTTCTTCGGCACGCTGGTGCTGCTTCCGCAGTGGATGCAGGAGTATCTGGGATATCGGGCTGTCGACGCAGGGCTTGCTACGGCGCCACTGGGCATTTTCGCGGTGATCGGCGCCCCCATCATGGGCAAGATTCTGCCGCGTTCCGATGCGCGCATTATCGGCACGTTCGCGTTTATCGGATTCGCGATTGTCTACTTCATGCGCACGTATTTCTATACCGACATCAGCGAGGGATACATCATCCTGCCGACCCTGTTGCAGGGTATTCCGATGGCGCTGTTCTTTGCTCCGCTCACCGTGATCATCCTGTCAGGACAGCCGCCCGAAAAGGTGCCGGCCGCGGCCGGGCTGTCCACCTTCGGACGCGTGTTCTTTGGTGGTATTGGTACGTCGCTGGCGAACGTCGTATGGAACAACCGGACGATCATGCACCATGAAATCCTGACGCAGCAGTCGAGTCCGACCAATCCGATATTCAATGCGCAGATGAACACCTACCACTCGGTGCTTGGCCTCAGCCAGCAAGCATCGTATGCGCTGTTCGATCATACGGTGCAGTCGCAGGCCGCCATGTTGGGGCTGAACGACGTGTTCTACGGAGCCGCGATCATCATGATCATCATCATTCCGCTCATCTGGATCACGAAGCCAGGCAAGGCCGGCGGTTCGAGCGACGCGGCCGCGGCTGCGCACTAAGAGGTGTCCGGTACCCTCACCCGTACCGGACACCATCCAGCAAACCGTATAGGTACTGTACCGGCATGGTTCGCTAGAATGCTCCAAAGGTCTTATTGACCGACACCGGAGCCACCCATGTCCATGTCCTACCTCAGCCTCAGCGCGCTGCCCGCCGGCATTCTGTTCGCGCTTGTCACCACGATCACGCCCGGTCCGAACAACACGATGTTGCTCGCCTCGGGCGTCAACTTTGGCTTTCGCCGCACGCTGCCGCATCTTTCGGGGATCAGCGCCGGGGTCGTGCTGCTGATGCTGTCGGTGGGGATTGGTCTGGGCGAAGCCTTCGTGCACTTCCCGGTGCTGTACACCGTGCTCGAAGTCGCGAGCGTCGCGTACCTGCTGTACCTCGCGTGGAAAATCGGCACGTCGGGCGAGTTGAAGGTCAGGAAAGGCGATCGCCGGCCCATGAAGTTTTATGAAGCCATTGCGTTCCAGTGGGTCAATCCGAAAGCGTGGATGATGGTGCTGACTGCCGCCACGACAATCCACCTCAGCGAGAGCGCCAGCGTGAACGCCATCGCGATGGCGGTGATCTTCTACGTGATCGGCTTTCCGTGCATCTGCCTGTGGGCGGGCTTCGGCACCGCGATGCGCAAAGTGCTGTCGGACCCGAAGCGGCTGCGCATCTTCAATGTGGCGATGGCGCTGCTGCTGGTGCTCTCGCTGTATCCGATCGCGCTCAAGCTGCTCGGCCAGTCCGTTTGAGATCGGGCCCGGCTAGATCGCACCCTGCCCGACTCGCTCGATGAAGCGCCACAACGCATCGTCGGTCGAGTACGGGGCGTTGAAACGGAACCAGGCGCTCGGGGCGTCGTCGGGACGGAAATAGGAGCCAGGTGCGAGCCAGATACCGTGCCGGAGCGCGGCGGTCGCCACCTCGCCCGCGCGCTCCGCTTCGATCGGCAGGCGAGCCCACAGGAACAAACCGGCTCGCGGCCGGTGAAACAGTTCCAGGCCGAGCGAATCGAGCCGCTCTTCGACGGTCGCATGCGCGAGTTTGAGCCGCTCGTTCACGGCTTCGACGTGACGCGCATAGCGCCCTTCGAGCAACACTTTGTCGACGATCCGTTCGATCGCTTCCGACGAGGTCAATCCCACCGCCATCTTCGTGCGTGCCAGTTCGCGCAGGACTGCCCGCTCGGCGACCACGTAGCCGCAACGCAGCCCCGGCGTCACCGTCTTCGAAAAACCGCCGACGTAGAGCACGCGCTGCAAGCCTTCCATGGCGGCAAACAAAGGCGCGCCGGACGGCGCCAGTTCGCGGCTGACGTCGTCTTCGATCACCCACATGCGCTGACGCTCGGCGATCTGCAATAGGCGGAACGCCGCCGACATGCCGAAGGTCGCGCCGGTCGGATTCTGCAGCGTGGTGTTGACGAAAATCGCCTTCGGCTTGTGCTGCGCGACCAGCGCTTCGAGCACATCCGTATCGACGCCAGCCGGAGTGCGCGGCACCCCATGCACCACCAGCCCCGCTAGCTTGAGAATCTGCAGCAGATTGCAGTAACCGGGATCTTCGACGATCACGGCGTCTCCCGCGCGCAGCAGCGTGCGGACGATCAGATCCAGCCCTTGCGTCGCGCCCTGCGTGAGCAGCACGTTGGAGACGTCCACCGGCAAACCGCGCCGGTCGAGTTGCTCGGCAATCCGCTCGCGCAGCGGCGCGAAACCGTACGGATGCCCGTAGTCGCCGAGACGCGCCGCCGGCACCCTGCTCATCGCACGCAGCGCATGCTGCAAACCCGTCTCGTTGATCCACTCGTTCGGCAACCAGCCGCCGCCTGCCTTGATCGGCACCGAGTGGTCGGCGAACACGTCGGACAGCAGCCAGGTCGCGGTCAGGCTCGGCGGCTGCCAGTCGGTCGGGGCCGCTCGCGCGGACTGCGCGCGCGCCGCCACCCGATAACCGGAACCGCGCCGCGCCACCACGAGACCCATCGAAACGAGACGGTTGTAGGCCTCTGTGACCGTGAAGGTGCTCAGTTCGTGGCTTTGCGCCAGCTGCCGCACCGACGGCAACAGCGCGCCGGCGCGCAGCGACTGCGCCTCGATGGCGCGCGCGAAGCCTTGCACGACCTGCTCGACGAGCGTGGGAGCGGCGCGTCGGTCGCGCTCAAGTTGTAGTTCGATCATGGTTCGGACTGAAAGGCCGGTTGCGACGGCCGGCTACGTTGCCTGAAAGATGGACCGGAAGGCGCCAGATAAAGCGTCAAGTTAAGTCACCGCGGCATCATCGCGCGATCGACACAGTTAGTGCAAATCCACCAACACAGTTAGCACCACACTGCGTCAACTGTTTATGCCGCCATTAAACCGCGGACGCTACAGTTTCGCTACCACTTCGAGGAGAAAACCATGACTTCGCGCCCCGTCATCGACGACCTGTCGTCTTTCTGGATGCCCTTCACCGCCAACCGCCAGTTCAAGGCTGCGCCGCGCCTGCTGGAATCGGCCAAGGGTATGTACTACCGCACCACGGACGGGCGTGAAGTGCTCGACGGCTGCGCGGGTCTCTGGTGCGTGAACGCCGGCCACGGCCGCGACGAAATCGTCGCCGCGATCACCGAGCAACTGTCCACGCTCGACTTCGCGCCGACCTTCCAGATGGGTCACCCGTTGGCGTTCGAAGCGGCCACGAAAGTCGCCGAACTGATGCCGAACGGCCTCGACCGCATCTTCTTCACGAACTCCGGATCGGAATCGGTCGACACCGCCCTGAAAATCGCGCTGGCGTACCACCGTTCGCGCGGCGAAGGCCAGCGCACGCGTCTGATCGGCCGCGAGCGCGGCTATCACGGCGTGGGCTTCGGCGGCATTTCGGTCGGCGGCATCGCGCCGAACCGCAAGACGTTCTCCGGCGCGCTGCTGCCGGCGGTCGATCATTTGCCGCACACGCATAACCTCGAACACAACGCGTTTTCGAAGGGCCAGCCCGCCTGGGGCGCGCATCTCGCCGACGAACTCGAGCGCATTGTCACGTTGCACGACGCATCGACGATCGCCGCCGTGATTGTCGAACCGGTGGCCGGCTCGACGGGCGTGCTGATTCCGCCGCAAGGCTATCTGCAGAAGCTGCGCGAGATCTGCACGAAGCACGGCATCCTGCTGATTTTCGACGAAGTGATTACCGCTTTCGGCCGCGTCGGCAAGGCGACGGCGAGCGAATACTTCGGCGTGACGCCGGACCTGATCACGATGGCCAAGGCGATCAACAACGCTGCGATCCCGATGGGCGCCGTGGCCGCGAGCCGCACGATCCACGACACGATCGTCAACGCCGGCGCACAGGGCGCGATCGAGCTGTTCCACGGCTACACGTATTCGGCCCACCCGGCCGCGGCCGCGGCCGCCGTTGCGACGCTCGACCTATATCGCCGCGAAGGCCTGTTCGAGCGTGCGGCGACGATGGCGCCGAAATTCGAAGCCGCCGCTCACTCGCTGCGCGGCGCGAAGCATGTGAAGGACGTTCGCAACCTCGGCATGATCGCGGGCGTTGAACTCGAGTCGCGCGACGGTGCTCCGGGTGCGCGTGCTTACGAAGCGTTCGTGAAGTGCTTCGAGGCGGGCGTGCTGGTGCGCTTTACCGGCGATATCCTCGCGTTTTCGCCGCCGCTCATCATCGATGAAGAGCAGATCGCGCATATCTTCAAGACGGTGGGTGACGTGTTGGCGACGGTGCAGTAACACTGCTGGAGAGATGCGGGCGTTCGCGCGGGCGCCATCGGCGGCATGGTTAGACGTCGGGGGCGCTCGCTGCGGCGCAGCGAAATCTCAGGAAATTGCCCTGCACCGCTCGCGCCTGCCGCTTGGACGGCGTATGGTGATGGCAAGGGTTGGCGCCGTGGTCCGGCCCGACGGGAGACTTCCATGAAGATACCTACCGTTCGCGCAGGCGCGCATATCGAAGGCGTGCATTGGGTTGCCGAGTACGCTGAAGACGTTCACGAAATTCGTATATTCCGCGAAGGCCAGGAAGTGGATGTGCATAATGCGCCGTCCTCGTTGTTTGGCGATGAGGAAAACGCAGGGTCGAAGAGCACCGCTGATCATCGGGCGGTGGAAGCCGCTGTGCTGGCTTATTTGCGGCGGTTTGTGATTGAGCATGATGCGGAGGAGTAGGGGGTTTTTTTGCCTGCGCGGCGGCATTGGCCGTGTTCCTGGGGCGTTGGCCTTTCCTTGTTTTGTTAGTGGTCTATTAGCGTTGCCCCTGTGCGGGGCGGCACCTACTTCTCTTTGCCGGCTATGTCTCCGGTCCATACACCGGCTGCAAAGAGAAGTAGGCAAGAGAAAGCAGCTCAAACCGCTCCTGCTAAGCGGGTCCCGTAGTTTGCACAGGGTAGTGGTGCATCTGGAATCTGGGTTCGTGCCCCTGCATACGCCAGTGACAAGGGCGTCATGCTTCCGGCGGCGCTGCGCGCGCCGAAGAGCAGTTCATAAAACCACTCACTACGTTTTGGCGCTCCCGCCTCGCCACCGGACCGTGGCTCGTCCTTGCACCGCCGCAGCCGTGACCGTGATTGCGGGGCACCGACAAATCATTTGAAGGGGGGGTTCCCGGGTGAGTGCAGAGGCGCCTCGCCGAGGCGAAGCCGATGGCTCCCACAGACCTCAACCGAAGCCGGTGGTTTCCCATGCATACCCGTCCGCGACGCACGCAGTGCGGAGTGGGAGCTGATGACTCCCTTGTCACTAACGCGGAATGTGCGAGAGCACGGATTCCAGATGCACCACTACCCTTGGCAAACCACGGCGCCCACTTGGCATGAGCGGTTTGAGCTGCTTTCTCTTGCCTACTTCTCTTTGCAGCCGGCAAAGAGAAGTAGGTGCCGCCCCGCACAGGGGCAACGCTAATAGACCACTAACAATTCAAGGAAAGGCACCAAAGCCAGATCAAGGAAAGGCCAACGCCCCAAGAACACGGCCAATGCCGCCACAAAAGGCAAAAAACGAAACCTTATTCAGCCGGCCGCAACTTCTTAACCTCAGCATCCGAAGGCTGCACACTAGCCCCATCAATATACCGATACGAAGTCATCACACCCTTACCGTCCTTAAGACCGGTAACCCCCACAAACGCCCCCATCGTCGACTGATTATCCTGCCCCCGATAAGTAATCGGCCCGAAGGGCGTCTCCACCCCTAGCCCCTTGAACGCAGCGGCCAACTTATCCGGATCCGTCGACCCAGCCTTCTTGATCCCCGCCGCAATCGACATCAACGCCGAATACCCCACGACCGACCCCAGTCGCGGATAATCGTGATACTTCGCCTGATACGCATCGACAAACTTCTTGTTCGCCGCCGTATCAATCGAATACCACGGGTACCCCGTCACGATCCACCCCGTCGGCGCCTCCGCACCCAACGGGTCGAGATAGTCCGGCTCGCCCGTCAGCAACGACACCACGCTGCGATCCTTGAACAACCCGCGCGTATTGCCCTCGCGCACAAACTTGCCGAGATCGGCACCAAACAGCACGTTGAAAATCGCATCCGGCTTCGCGTCGGCGATCGCCTGCGACACCGCGCCTGCATCGACATTGCCCAGCGGCGTCGCCTGTTCGGCGACAAACTCCACGTCCGGCTGCGCCGCCGTCATCAGCTTCTTGAATGTCGCCACCGCCGATTGACCATACTCGTAGTTCGGATACACAAGCGCCCAACGCTTCTTCTTCAGCTTCACCGCCTCAGGCACCAGCATCGCCACCTGCATATACGTCGAAGGACGCAGACGGTATGTGTATTTGTTGCCGTCGGCCCAAACGATCTTGTCAGTCAATGGCTCGGCCGCGAGGAAGAAAATCTTCTTCTGCTTCGCAAAGTCGGTCAACGCGAGACCCGTGTTCGACAGGAACCCGCCGAACAGCAATTGCACCTGCTCGCGCGCAATCAACTCCTGCGCGACGCGGATGGTGTCGCCCGGATTGCCGTTGTCGTCGCGCGACACCACTTCAAGCTGTTTGCCGAGTACGCCACCCGCCGCGTTCACCTGCTCGAGCGCGAGATTCCAGCCGTTCTTGTAAGGGCCGAGAAAGGCGGGCAGCGCCTTGTAGCTGTTGATTTCACCGATCTTGACGGTCTGCTGTGCACTCGCGCCAACGGCCGCGAGCGATAGAACCGTTGAAACCGTGAAGCGAGAGATCCATCCTGCGCGCGTGGTCATGCGTTTCTCCGTTATCAAAAGGATTGCGGGAATGCGGTCGTTTTTATCAAGCGTTGAAGCGTTCGGCGATTCGTTCGGCAAACCGTGTTGCGAATTGTGCTGCCAGTGGTGCTGCGAGCGATGCTGCAATGCGTTTGGCGACTTCACTCTGCCCGCGGCATCGCGCGAATTCTCGCGACGCTCGCTGTGACGTCCTGCCATGCCGGCTTGCCGCCGGCGAATTGCTGACGCAGGTAGCTCACGAGTTCGGCGACCTGGGCGTCGTTGAAACTGTCGCGGTAAGCCGGCATCGTACCGAGTTCGGGCCGTGCCGGCGAGCCGATACCATCGAGAATCACGCGAATCAGATTATCAGGCGTCGTGCTATGCAGATTCGTGTTAAGCGCCAGCGACGGATGCGCACCGAACAATTGCGGTCCACTGCCAGTGTGATGACAGGCTGCGCACGCGCCGTCGAAGAGACGCGCACCAAGACCCGTTGCCGTGCCCGTTATCGTGCTGGCCTGCTCGTATTGACGCGCCATCGACACAGTATCCGCATTGGGCTCCAGCGGACTCAACGATGCCAGATACGTGGCCATCGCGCGAATATCGCTGTCGGGTAGCGCCGCCAGATCGTTGACGACCGGCGCCATCGGCCCGGCCGCGACGCCATGCAGCGGCGCATGACCGTAGCGCAGATAGCTGAACAGTTCGTCTTCGCTCCAGGGTACGGGCGCGTTGGAAAGCGTCGACAGCGCGGGCGCTTCCCACCCTTCCACCACTCCGCCGCCCATGAAGGCGGCGCCAGTTTTCTCGGCGCCGAATGCATTGCGCGGCGTATGGCATGCGCTGCAATGGCCGAGGCCGTTCACGAGATACGCCCCGCGATTCCATTGCGCACTTTGCGTCGCACTGGCAGTAAACGTATTGCGTCCGAGGAAGAGCCCGTTCCATGCAGCCATCAAGTGACGCACGCTGAATGGAAAGGCCAGCTTCGTTTCCGGCGGCCTGGAACGCACCGGCGTTTGCGCCATCAGGTACGCGTAGAGCGCTTTCAGATCGTCGTCGGACGTGTTCCTGAACGACGTGTACGGGAACGCGGGATACAAATGATGGCCGTCGCGGCTGATACCTTGCCGCATCGCCCGCACGAATGCGTCGAGCGACCATGTGCCGATCCCCGTCTGTCCATCAGGCGTGATGTTGGTGCTGTAGATCGTGCCGAATGGCGTATCGAGTGGTTTGCCGCCGGCATTCGGCACGCCGTTGTGCGCGGTATGGCAAACCGCGCAATTGCCCAGCGCCGCAAGCAGTTTGCCGCGTGCCACCAGTTCGGGTGCAAATGCGCTCGCGAGCGGCGGCGTAATCGGCGCAATGGCTTGTGGCGTCAAGGCCAATGCACCTAGCCAGCCGGCAGCGCCCGCAGCAATTGCGCCGAGAAAACCCAGCCGCCAGCGCTTCTTTTTGCGCGCCGCCGCTTCTTCCGCTTGTGCATCGGCTAGTGCGGCGCGAATCGTCTCCGGTGTGAACGGTGGTCTGCGAAAACGCACACCTGTCGCGTCGTACAGCGCGTTGGCGATCGCCGCGGCGCCAGGCAGCGACGCCGATTCGCCTGTGCCCATCGGTGGCTCGCCGTGGCGCGGCATCATCACGACGTCGATCACCGGCACTTCGCGAAACGTCAGAATCGGATACGCGCCCCATTCCTGGCTCGTGACCGCGTTGTCGCCGAACGTCACGCGTTCTTTCAGCGCACGGCTGGTCGCCTGAATCACGTTGCCGTGTATCTGATGACGAACGCCGTCAGGATTCACCATGGTGCCGGTGTCCTGGCCCACCACCACGCGCGTCACGGCGAGCTCGCCGCTCTTGCGATTGACTTCGATGTCAGCGACCCACGCAGACCATGCCGCGCCGAAACCGGGAAATTTGCTGTGCACGTAGCGGGCGTAGGCAAAACCTCTACCGCGCGCAATGTCGCCCTCTTCCTGATCATCTTTCAAGGCGATGTTACGAGGCTGCCAGCCAGCTTTCTCAGCCACAGCCTTCACGAGATCGATCGCGCGCGGATCGGTCAGATGCTTCAAACGAAACTCGACTGGATCTACGCCCGCCTCAGCAGCGAGTTCGTCGATAAAAGATTCATGCGCAAAGGTGTTCGGCAACGCCGACACGCCCCGCAGCCAGGACGCGCGCACGATCGGCGGCGTGTCGTCGCAGACAATGCGCATGGTCTGGTAGTCGTATGGCGGCACGGACGTGCGGTCGCCCATTTCGAAGACCTGCGGCTGTGCGGAGATGGTTCCAGTGAGCAGCAACGCCAACGTGGGGGCGTCGTTCGATGGATAGCGCGTCGCGAAGTCGTACGCTGCGAGCTCGCCTTCGGCACCCAAAGCGCCGCGCACGTCCATCAATTGCGCGGCGCCTTTTGGCTCCCATGCATGCTCGTCTTCGCGCGATAGTTGCACCCGCACCGGACTGCCGGTTGCGCGCGACAGCAGCGCGGCGTCAGCGGCGACATCGTCCGCACAATTGCGGCCGTAGCAACCTGCCGCGTCCATCCGCACGATTTCGATGTGCGCTTCATCCAGCGCCATCAACAAGGCGAGATCGGCACGCAACGAATGAGGGTTCTGCGTGCCCGACCAGACTTTCAGCTTCGCATCCCGGTAGTCGGCCACGGCGCACGACGGTCCGATCGACGCATGCATCTGAAACGGCCATACATAGGTACGTTCCAGCGTTCGAGCAGGGTCTTGCGCGAGTGCTGCGTCAACGTCGCCTTCGATCACCAGATCGCGCCGTTTGGCCGGATTCGCTCTTAGCGCAGCTTCCACTTCCTCGCTGGTTTCGAGCGCAGGCAAACCCTCGACCGCTTTCCACTGCACATGCAACCGCTTCACCGCCTGCTGCGCGACCTCTTCGCGCTCTGCCACGATGCCGACAAAATCGCGGATCACCACGACCTTGACGATGCCGGGCAAATTGCTGACCGAAGCTTCATCGACATGCAGCAGACTGTGGCCCATGAAGTCGCCCTGCGCGACACCGGCGTAGGGCGGACGGACAACGCGCCCGTGCAGCATGCCAGGCACACGCACGTCATGCACAAAACTCAACTCACCGGTCGCCTTCGCCGGAATATCGACACGCGGTGTGCTCTTACCGACGATCTTGTATGCGTCCGGCGATTTCAAAGGCGCATCGGCGGCAAGGTCCAATTCGATGCGCCGACCGGTGATCAATTCGCCGTAGCCAATGCTCTTTTCCGTGCCACCGTCGCGCGTGAAAATCACACCGTCTCGCACGTCGAGTTGCTCAGTGCTGACGTTCAAGCGCGCGGCTGCTTCCGCCAGAAGGAACTGACGCGCTTGTGCCGCTGCATGCCTGAGTGGCACCGCCGATATCTGGATCGTCGCGCTTGCAATCGTCGGCCCCTGATTCGGCGCCTCGCTGGTGTGGCCGAGTACGACCGACACGCGCGTCAACGGCACGTCCAGTTCTTCCGCAACGATCTGCGCGAGCGCGGTGCCAATGCCGGTGCCGAGATCGACGTGACCGTTGAACGCCGCAACGCTGCCGTCGTCGCGCACCACGAGAAACATGTCCGCCTCGGTCGGCACGAACGACGAACGCGACCCCGGCTGACCGATCGCAGGCTTCACGGGTGCCTGCGGCGGCCGCGTGATGATGAGCACGCTCTGCGCGTCATAGAGCTGCCGTCGTGACAGCGGTGCGGGACGTCGATCGACGCTGAAATCCGGCCCTGTCATGCGCGCACTCCTTCACGCGCGGAGGTTTGCGCAACGAGCAGTTCGGCCGCGCGCTGCACCGCGCGCACGATCTCGACATGCGTGCCGCACCGGCAGAGGTTGCGCGACAGTTCCCGCCGGATCGTCTCGACGCTCGGATGCGGATCGCGATCGAGCAACGCTTTGGCGGTCATGATCATGCCGTTCAGGCAATAGCCGCACTGCGCAGCCTGTTCTTCGATAAACGCCTGCTGCACCGGATGCAATGCGTTGCGCGTGCCCAGTCCTTCGAGCGTGGTGATCTCACGTCCCAATGCCACCTTTGCGGTCGTCACGCAGGAACGCGTCGGCATGCCGTCGAGCAGGACCGTACACGCACCACACTCGCCAAGTCCGCAGCCGAATTTCGGCCCGTTCAACGCCAGATCATTACGCAGCAGATAAAGCAGTGGCGTGTCGGCGCCGGCGTTGACGAGATGCGTTGCGCCGTTGACATTCAGCGTAAGAGGCGCCGGGCGGTTCATGACAATGCCGGCCACGCCGTGCGGCGCGCGTTCAAAGCACCACCGGCACTTCGGTCGCCGGTGGCGTATTGCGGCTACGCCGGCAGCGAATCAACCCGTCGATCATCACCATGCCGACACCAGGAATATCGCCGAGTTGCACGCTCTCAAGCAGCGTATCGGCGGCCGTGTGCTGCGCGCGGTCCATGAAGACGAGGTCGGCGGGTCGGCCCACTTCGATCAGCCCTTGCCGCAGATTGCGTTGCCGGGCGGTATTGCCTGTCGCGAAGCAGAAGGCGATTTCCGCGGGGACGTCGGCGAGACTGGAGATCAGCGCGATCATCCGTAGAATGCCGAGCGGCTGCACGCCGGAGCCCGCCGGACTATCGGTGCCGAGAATGATCCGATGCGGACACTTCAATTCGATCGCATGACGTGCGGTGAGCAGCGCGATCCGTTCGTTGCCGTTGTGAACGATCTCCAGCGCGCGGCTCGATTGCTCGCACAGATCGCATACGTGCCGATAGGAAAGCGACGTATGCCCGCCATTGATGTGGCCGATCACGTCCGCGTCAGCGGCAAGCACTACGTCTCTATCGATCAGACCCGAGCCCGGAATCGACGGGCCGCCCGTGTGAATCGTGCTTTGAATGCCGTATTTGCGAGCCCAGGCGACCATTTGTGCCGCTTCCTCGCCGCCTTTCACGCTGCCGAGTCCAACTTCGCCGAGCAGCTTCACGCCCGCTTCCGAGAGCTCCTTGAAGTCCTCCTCGACCATGCCTTTCTCGATCACCGGCGCACCCGCCATGACTTTCACGCCGCCACCGACACCTGCGCCGCGCATTCCTTCGAACGAACGTTGAGCGGTAATGGCAAGCGCCTTTACGCCGACCACGTCTTTCGGACGGCCAGGTAAATGCACTTCGCCCGCGGAGATCATCGTCGTCACGCCGCCGTTCAGATTCGATTCGATCCAGCCCATCTGATTCTGGCGCGGCGTCCAGTCGCCGAACACCGGATGCACGTGCGAATCGATCAGGCCTGGCGCGACAGTGGTGCCTTTACAGTCGACGGTGGTCCGCGCACCTTCGAGGTCGCAATCTTTCTCGCGGCCGATCGCGACGATCACGCCGTCATCGATCACCAGCGTGTTCGCGTCGAGAATCGGCTGGTCGATATCGCCGGATAACAGCAGACCGATGTTCGTTACCGCGACCTTGCCCGACAAGCCTGTCAACGTCTCTGCTGCCATCTGCCTCTCCTTTCGCACCGACTGCCCAGCAGTCGCAAGCGTACACACCCTGCACGCAGGCAGCGCCAATGGAATCACACGCTCAGATAAGCGCGCCTGACCGTTTCGTTCTTTGCGAGTTCGCCGATCGTGCCGCTGAAGCGGATCTGCCCTTTTTCGAGGACGTACGCGCGGTCGCTGACCAGCTCGGCGAAATGCAGATTCTGTTCCGACAATAGAATCGACAGCCCTTCGCGCTTGAGTTCGAGAATCATGTTGGCCATCTGCTCGACGATCACGGGCGCGACGCCCTCGGACGGTTCGTCAAGCAGCACCAGATACGGATTGCCCATCAGCGTGCGGGAGACGGTAAGCATCTGCTGCTCGCCGCCGCTCATCTGGCCGCCTGGACGTTTCGGCATTTCACCGAGATTGGGGAACAGGCGGAACAGCTTTTCCGGCGTCCACTCAGGCGCGCCTTCACGTGGCGGCTGACGGCCTGTATCGAGGTTCTCCATCACGGTCAGATCGGAAAACACGCGGCGATCTTCAGGGACGAAACCCATGCCCATGCGGGCGATCCGATACGGCGGCAACGCCGCGATGTTTTGCCCGCGAAAACGGACCTCTCCCTGACGGCGTGGCAGCAGGCCCATCACGGCTTTCATCGTCGTCGATTTGCCGGCGCCGTTGCGGCCCATCAGCGCGACCACTTCGCCGCGGCCGACTTCGAGGCCAACGTCGAACAGAATGTGCGCGCGGCCATAGAACGCGTTGAGGCCGGCGACTTTCAGCATCGGCTCGCTCATTGCAGCGCTCCTTGTCCTTGATGGCCGCCTGCCGCTTCATGCAGCGGCGCGCATGGCTGGAAGGTCTTGCCAGTGCCGAAATAGACTTCCTGCACGCGTGCGTCGTTGCGGATCGTTTCGGCGTCGCCCTCGGCGATCAACTTGCCGCGCGCGAGCACGATCATGCGATCGGCGTACGCGAATACAACGTCCATGCTGTGCTCGGTAAACAGCACGCCGATTTTGTGCTCGGTGACGAGTCGCTTGGTGAGCGCCATCAGTTCGTTGCGCTCCTTTGGCGCCATGCCGGCAGTGGGCTCGTCCATCAGTAGTAGCTTCGGGCGGTTTGCCAATGCGATAGCGAGTTCAACGCGTTTGACGTCGCCGTATGCGAGCACGCCGCAGGCGCGGTTCGCATCGGCGCCCATGCCGACCTGTTCGAGCAGCGTCATGGCTTCATCGGCATAGCGCGAGCCTGCGGGTTTCCAGAGGCCGAAGGTCTTTCGTTCACGCGAGACCAGCGCCATCTGCACGTTTTCGAGCACGGTCATCGAATTGAAAGTCGCGGCAATCTGGAACGTGCGGCCGACGCCCAACCGCCAGATATCGCGCGGCCGCATGCCGACCAGTTCATGATCGTCGAGACGAATCGAACCAGACGACGGCTGCAGTTGCCCGTTGACCATGTTGAAGCAGGTCGACTTGCCCGCGCCGTTCGGACCCAGCAGCGCCAACAGTTGGCCGGCTTCGAGATCGAAGGAGACATCGTCGACCGCTTTCAGGCCGCCGAACGATTTGGAGAGACCGGAGACGCGTAGCAAGCTCATAGCCCCTCCTTGATCGCCGTACCCTGTGATGGCGAAGGAGCACGCTCTTCTGCCTTATCCACCGTATCGTCGCCGAAACGCTCACGAATGAACCCGACGATACCCTGCGGAAACGCAATCACCAGCAGCAGAATGGCGAAGCCCAGCAACGCCTGCCAATAATCGGTTTGCCGCGCGACGGTGTCCTGCAGCCACGTGAACACGGCCGCGCCGACGATCGGGCCAGTCAACGTCTGCAAGCCGCCGAGCAGCACCATCACGAGGCCATCTACTGAACGGCTGACGCTGATCACCTCCGGCGAAATCGTCCCTTTGGAGAAGGCATAAAGCGACCCGGCAAGCCCGCAAAACAGCGACGCGACGACGAAGGCCGCCCACTGCACGCGTTTCACATCGATGCCGATCGCCTCGGCGCGCAACACCGAATCACGCGACGCCCGCATCGCATAGCCAAGCGGCGAGAACAGCATCTTGCGCAACAGCCACACGCCGATCACAGCGCAGACGAGCGTCAGATAGTAAAAGGCGACCGGCGACGCCAACCAGTTCGACGGCCACAAGCCGAGAATGCCGTTACTTCCGCCCGTCACGTCGTCCCACTGGAACACGACCGACCAGACGATCTGTGCGAATGCGAGCGTCAGCATCGCGAGGTAGACGCCTGAGAGACGCACGCAAAACCAGCCGAACACGAGCGCGCCTGCCACGGCGAGCAAGGGGCCGAGCAGCAACGCGGCTTCCATCGGCAGATTCAAAACTTTGAGAAACAGCGCGGCGCCATATGCGCCCAGCCCGAAATACGCGGCGTGGCCGAAAGAATGCATGCCGCCAGGGCCCATGATGAAATGCAGACTCGTCGCGAACAACACGGCGATCAGAATTTCAACCAGCAGCACAGGCATATAGGGAAACGCATTGGCCGCAAGCGGCGCGAGTACCAGCACCAACAAAGCGATTGCGGCCAACCACTTCAGGCGCTTGCCTGCTGGCCTTAATGGCGCTTCAGGCGCGGCCATGCCACGCACCGCAGCGCTCGCCTTCCCTAACAAGCCCCAAGGCCGCACCACCAGCACCACCGCCATCACGACAAATTCCGCAACCAGCGTAAAGCGGCTCAACGACAGATCGATACCGAACACCGACACATGGCCGATGCCGATGCACAGCGCCTTGATCTCGGCAATCAGCAACGCCGCGACGAACGCGCCCGGAATCGACCCCATACCACCGACCACGACGACGACGAACGCATTGCCGATAGTCTCCAGATCGAGCGACAGATTCGCTGACATGCGCGGCCCTTGCAGCGCGCCGCCCAGGCCGGCGAGAAACGCGCCGACAAAAAACACGCCGGTGAACAGCCACGCCTGATTAATACCGAGTGCGCCGAGCATCTCGCGATCCTGCGTGGCGGCGCGCACCAGCGTGCCCCACCGTGTACGCGTCAACGCATACCAGAGCAGCAGCAACACCACCGGCCCGATCACGATCAGCGCGATATCGTAGGTCGGCAGTGGATGGCCGAGAAAATTAACTGCACCAGCCAGATGCGGCGCGCGCGGTCCGAACAGGTCTTCCGGGCCCCACAGCCACAGCGCGGCGTCGCGAAAGATCAGCACCAGCGCGAATGTCGCCAGTAGATGAAACAACTCGGGTGCCTGGTAAATGCGTCGTAACACGATCATTTCGACCAGCGCGCCAAGCACCGCAACCACCAGCGCAGCAGCCAGCACCGACAGCCAGAACCCGCCCGCTGTATGGCCGAAACGGCTCGCGATGCTATACGCGACATAGATGCCGAACATATAGAACGAGCCGTGCGCGAAGTTGACGATGCGCGTCACGCCGAAGATCAACGACAAACCGGCGGCGACGAGAAACAGCGTCGACGCGTCGGCGAGTCCGTTGACCAGCTGTACCAGCAAATTCGAAAGCATCGCGACCCTTAAAGTAACTCAGCGCAAACCGTCTTCGCCTTTGATCTCACTCACCTGCAAGCCGCCGATACGCGGTAACGGCCGGCCCGAGGCCGTCACCGCGACCGCCACGACAATTTCGTTGGCGCGCGGCGCGTCCGACACGCGCGCTTCGATGGCATCGAAATGGCTGCGCACGAAGGCGGCGTCCTTGTGTCCCAGCGGGACATCGATCGCGGTGCCAAGCGTACCCATTTTTTTCGCCGACGGCACCAGCGCCGCGCCCTTCTCGACTGCTACCCGCAACGGTGCACCAAGCTTGGGGTGCAGAATCGCCGCCGCATGTTCGAGTTCACCCGCTTCGCCGACGATCGCCGCCTTGCCGTAGCTTTGCGCGTCGCCCGGTTTGATACCCAAGGCTTCGACGCACTTGTTGCCGAGCAATGCACCCAGTTCCTCACCGGCTTCGATCAGTGCGTCCAGCTTGGCCTCGTAGCGGCCCGCGTAGGGATTATCGATCACCGCAATCGCGACTGCACGGCGTGTCGGCGGCTCGATGGCCTGCCCCATTTCAATGCGTGTTTCATCGACCTGCACGACCAGCTTGCGAAGCTTGATTGCCATTTCGATCTCCGGGTTTCGATGCGTGTTCTGCTTGGTGTTCTACTTACTCGCCGCAGCGCATTGCTTCAGCTCAGCGCTTCGACTCACTGTTTCATTGCAATGCTTCAGCGCATTGCGTAGATCAGGCGCCGCTCAGCGCAAGCCGTCCTTGCCCACAATCGCCTCTTTCGCCAGGCCGCCGACGCGCGCATGCACGCGCTGGCCCGTGCTCATCACGAGGATATACACCAGTTCATCCGCGACGGGCGCACCGGGCACACGCACTTCGATCGCATCGAAATGGCTGCGCACATAGCTCGCGTTGACATGCGTCAGCGGCACGTCGAGCGCGGTGGAAGGCGCGCCGACTTTCTTCGTCGACGGCACGATCGCGTTGGTCGGCACGCCATTTTTCTCCAACAGTTCGCGCATCGCATAGCCGCCGGGAACGTGCCACAACGCGCCATGCTCAAGTTCACCGCGCGAGCCGATGATTGCACCCTTGCCGTAGCTTTCGATCGCCGCGTGCGGCACAGCCATCGCCGCCAGCAACCGTTGCGCCATGTCGAAGCCGATCGGCTTGAGCGCTTCCATGGCGTGTTCGATTCTGGCTTCGTAGCGGCCGGCGAACGGATTCGTCATCACCGCGGCGATTGCGCCGCGCCTGAGCGGCTGCGCGGGCGCGGGACCGAACTCGTGGAAAATGTCTTCGACGTGCGTCAGCACGCGGCGTATTTCGAACACGGAGCCTCCGTTGTTATCCGGGCGCACTGCATGAATAACGCGCCATTCTGATAGGTACCGCCGGTCACACGCGCCCGCCCTTGCAGGAACAGTGCGGCGCCTTCGATCAAACCTTGTTCGTGCAAACGCTGCGCGGCGTCGACACCGCGTGCCAGCGCAAAATCGATTAGTGGTTGCGGCAAGGACGGCACGTCGACGGTCACGAGCAGATCACCGAGATCGCTATCGTCCTTCAACGAGGAAGCCGGCCTGCGCACGATTCCCGCATGCTCCAGATTGACGGCGTTGGCGATCATCGTGGCGGCGGCATCGGCGGTGGCGGCGTTGCGGGCGAGCACCGTCACGCTGTCGGCGATCCCCAGGCTGAAGCTGCGGCCGCGCCAGCCGCTCGTCGCGACGCCGCGAATCGGCGTGGCGGCGTCGAGCGTCAGGTTAGCGTCCAAAGCCAGATCGCCTGGCGCCTTCCCACCGGAGAACGCCGCCAGATCGGCGAACACGCCCACGCGGTACTGCTGCCCTTCAGTCAAATAGAGTGCGATATCGCCGCCGTTGTTGATGAAGGCTCGCGAGATGCCTTCGCGTGCAAACGCCGTGATCAGTTCGTCCGCGACGCTGCCTGCAACGGCCGCCATCGGCGTGATATAGCGAGCGCGGTGGGGATAACATGCGCTCCACATGCGCCGGGCCACGGCGCCCTTCAACGTGCAATCGCTATGCGCCGCGTCGCCCTGCACAGGCTGACGAAGCAACCTCAACTCACTGACCAACTCGGGCAATACGTCCACAAAGCGCGCCCAGCACGCCTCGTAAGCAGCCTGCACTGCCGAAGGCTCGCCATCCGCGCTGAGGATCAGATCGATCGGGCCATGCTGCCAATGCCAGCGGGCCGCGTCGAGCCGGGTTCGGGTTGCGTTCATCGTGTGCGTCGCGTTCGTCGTGTCGAGTGTGCCGGTGGCGGCGGCGCCGTTAGCCTGGCATTGGCGGCATGGCCGGCGGCCACGGGTTGTCAGGGTGGCGCGCGAGCGTCCTGCGCGCGAGCGGCGCCCCTTCCGTATGCTCCGGTCCATTCGCCAGCACGCTTTCCAGTGAACGCACCGCGTCGAGATGGCCGCCGAGATCGCGATACGCGTCATATGTCATGGTGAATTCGATCGGCGCGACGATCGCAGGTGTAGGTACAGTGCCGAACGATCGATCGGGCATGCGCGAGACATCCACCATCACGGTGATGCCGCCACCCGGCCACACATAGGTTGGCGCACCACCACATGTTACGTTCACCAACCTCTGTTTGATCGCGCGGGTGAGCAGGACCGGGTTCTCCGTTGCCCCCGCTCGCAGGCTGCCGCCCGCGCCGCCGAGAAACAGCACCGTAGCAAGCGACGGCTCGCAATTCTCGCCGATTCGTTCGACCGTGCCGCGCACGGCATCCGGCATCGCTGCGATGCGCGGCACGAGGTCCCGATCGAGTTCATACCACTGTGCGTGTTCGCCGGTGGTCGACACCATCAGCAAGCGCATGCCCGGTTTCGCCACCGCGGGATCGAAGCTTTCGACAATCGCCAGCGGGTCCTGAATGTCGGTGCCGCCCCAACCGGTGCCGGGGTTCGCCACCTGGAAATAACGGCCAGGAGTCGATTTGCGTCCGCGAATCTTCAGACCTGAAGGCGTCATGCCGAGGCAACGGCCCGCCTGGTGCTCGGTGAGTACGCCGGTGATGTGATCGTCGACCACCACCACTTCGTCAGCGTGACCGAACCATTGCTTCGCAAAGATGCCGATAGTGGCCGACCCACAACCCACCCGCATGCGCTGTTCTTCGACGCCGTCGACAATCGGCGCCGCGCCCGCACGAATCACCAGACTCGCGCCGCCGTCGATGGTCAACTCCACCGCTTCCTTGTTGCCGAGCGCGAGCATCATGTCGCACGTTACGCGGCCTTCTTTCTTGCTGCCGCCAGTCAGGTGGTGAACACCGCCGAGGCTCAGCATCTGCGAGCCGTACTCCGCCGTGGTCACATGGCCGACGATCTCACCATGGCAGCGCACGTTCGATTGCTCCGGCCCGAGAAAGCGGTCGGTATCGATTTTCACCTTGAAGCTGCAATAACTGAAAATGCCCTCGGTGACGACTGTGACCATGTCGACGTCGTCCAACTTCGAGGAAACGATGAAAGGCGCGGGCTTGTAGTCGGGATACGTGGACGATGCGCCAACGCCGGTGACGAACAGCGCCTGTTCCGCGGCAGGATCGTGCACCTCGGACGATGCACCAAATTCGACCGTGGTACCCACATTGCTAGTGATCGCTTCAGACGAACCCGCGGCGCGCGAAAGAAACACCACAGGGTCGACGCGAATCAAACGCCCGTCCGCATTCGCATAACGATCGCACGCGCCGGTGCGGCCTTCCGAAATCTGGCACAACACCGGGCACGCATTGCATTCGATCTTGTTCGACGCCATCCGCTCGCTGCGCGGCGCCGCTTTCTCGAGCACGGTCGGACCCGGCGTCGAGGCGGTTTCGCCGTCGACGCTCTCCGCACCGAAATCGACCTTCGTATGTTCTGTCATGGTGGGGATTCCATACGACGACATTACAATCGGTCCTGCCCGGCTGACAAATAATCCCTGTTTTAAGGGACTTTTGCGTGACCCGTATTTTTCCATGTTGCGGTCACTCACCGTTCGTGTAGCATCCACTACACCAAACTTGCTTGAAATCTACTCGATCAAAATAGACTGCGCAACGAGTTTCCCGGTAGTTTCCCAGTACCCATCTGAATGCTGCGGCGCGGCATCCCCGCAGGGATTACGAATCAATCTACGCCGAAGCACATGAGCTTGCAGGGCATTTCGGCGCGCGTGATATGGGCTGTATGATGAAGGCGCGCCATACCTGAGCGCACCAAGCGGCTGCGGCGCATGCCGTTCAACCTGACGCTAACAAAGAGATCCGAGACCGCCATGAGTCCCACTGCTGCCCGCAAGCCGGGCGCTATCGGCATCCGAGCGAAGCAGGCGCAAGACACGCGCGCCAAGATTCTCAAAGCGGCAATCAAGGTCTTCGCAAAGCAAGGCTATGCAAGCGGCCGGGTCGAAAGTATTTCGAAGGCCGCGCGTTCGCACGACCGGATGATCTATTACTACTTCGGCAGCAAGGAACAGTTGTTTGTCGAAGTCCTGGAGACGATCTACACGCAGTTCAACGAGGCCGAAAGCAAGCTCGATCTCGATCTGGACGACCCCGTGCACGGCCTCGAACAGATGGTCGAATTCGTCTGGCAGTATTACCTCGATCACCCTGAGTTCGTCACCCTGCTGTCGAGCGAGAATCTGCATCAGGGCAAGCACGCGAAGAAATCGTCAAAGCTGAAGGAGATTTCGGGCTATGCGATTTCGGTCGTGCAGAAGTTGCTGGACGCGGGCAAGGCGCAAAACGTCTTTCGTGCCGACGTCAAAGCGCGTGACGTGTACCTGATAATCGCGTCGCTCGGTTATTTCTACAACGCCAATCAGTACACGCTAGGGGCGTTCCTCGGTGAAGCGCTGATGGACAAGGCCGCACTCGCGCATTGGCGCGAGGTCATCAAGGATACGGTGTTGCGCGCCGTGCGCTTGCAGTTGCCGGTGGACACGGCAGTGATGGATGAGAGCAGAACGGCCTGAAGCGCGTTTTGTCTGACGTACGCTTCAGGCTCCACATCGCGTCATTCCGGTGGAAGGCGGCAGGCAGGACTCGCGTGACGGCGTGACGCGCGGCGAATGCCGGCGCGGCCACACGCCGCGCCAGTTTTGCAGCGTCGTTACGGCTTTGCCGCTGCAGCGTCGTCTTCGCGGAACAGTTTATCGGCCAGGTGGAACGCCGAATTGGCAGCCGGCACACCGCAATAGATTGCGGTTTGCAGCAGCACTTCCTTGATCTGCTCGCGCGTCACGCCGTTGTTCTTCGCGGCGCGCAAGTGCAATGCGAGTTCTTCGCCGCGATTGAGCGCGACCATCATCGCGATGGTCAGCAGGCTGCGGGTGTGACGCGGCAAGCCTTCACGCGTCCAGATTTCGCCCCACGCATAGCGGGTAATAAAATTCTGGAACTCCTCCGTCAACTCGGTGCGGTTCGCGAGCGACCGGTCGACGTGCGCGCTACCCAGCACCTCGCGGCGCACCCCGAGTCCGGCTTCGTAACGGTCTTCGTCGTTCATTTCTGCTCCGTCAGGAAGTCGAGCACGGTCTTCGTGAAAGCCTCGGCCTTCTCGATGTTGGAAATATGCGAGGCGTCCAGTTCGACATAACGCGCGCCCGGAATCGCTTGCGCCAGTTCGCGGCCTTGTGCCGGCGTTGCGGCCAGATCGTGCGTGCCACTGATCACTAGCGCAGGCACCTTGATGCCGGGGGTTTCAGGGCGCAGATCGGTGGCGTCGATGGCGTCGCAATTGGATGCGTAGCCTTCCTTGTCGGTATGCACGAACACGTCTCGGATCATGGCGAACACCACCGGTTCACGTTCGATAAAGTCGGCGGTGAACCAGCGCGGCAGAACCACGTCGGCCAGTGCGAGCATGCCTTCAGTGCGGGCTCGTGCAGCGCGCGGCACCCACACTTCCGGCGAACCGATGCGCGCCGCCGTATTGCTCAGCACCACGCGCTCAAGACGATTCGAGTGACGCGCGGCCAACGCGACGCCAGTGAGGCCGCCCATCGACACGCCGCAGAAATTCGCGCGCGCGATCTTCAGCGTATCCATCAGGCCGAGCACGTCGCCGGTCAGTTGTTCGATCGTGTACGGACCCTTCGGTGCTTCCGAGTGACCATGACCGCGCGTGTCGTAGCGCAGCACGCGGAAGTGTTTGGACAGCGCCGCGACTTGCGGCGTCCACATCGACAGATCGCTGCCGAGCGAATTCGACAACACGATCCACGGCGCATTGCCGTGACGGTCACCGTCGATTCGATAATGCAGCTCGGTCCCGTTGACTGCGGCGTAGGGCATGCCGGTTACTCCTTGGAAGTGGCGCGTTTGGCGCGCGTGTGATGAAGGGCCAGCGCGGCGTCCACATAAGCGTGCGCCTGGCCGACGTATTGAGCAGGATCGAGCAGTTGCTTCAGGCGCTCGAGCGAAAGATGTTCGATCACGGCGTGGTCCGCCGAGAGCACCTCGAAGAGCGTCTTGCGCTCGGCGATTGCCGCTTTCGATGCGCGCTCGACCAGACGATGCGCATCGAGTCGGCCGATGCTGTCGCCGAGCGCGAGCATCACGGCTTCGCCGAGAATCAATCCGTGCGTGACGTCGAGATTGGCGGCAAGGCGCGGAACATTCACGTTGAGACCCGTGGCGATCTGCTCGATGTTGGCGAGCGCTCCGCCTGCAAGGCGCGCGAGGTCCGGCAACGCATCCCACTCGGCTTGCCAGCCGCCGAGCGCGCGCTCGTGCTCCTGCACCATGCCGGCGAACACCGTGGCCACCAGCCCCGGCGCGCGAGTCGCGGCCGTCAGCACCGCGGCGCAGCCGACCGGGTTGCGCTTGTGCGGCATCGTCGACGAACCGCCCTTGCCTGCCGCGGCGGGCTCGGCCAGTTCGTCGATTTCGGTTTGCATCTGCAGCGAGATATCGCGCGCGATTTTGCCGAGCGTGCCGATCAACATGCCGAACAGCGCCGCTGTTTCAGCGATGCGATCGCGCTGCGTGTGCCATGGCAAGGTGGGCACAGCGAGCTTGAGTTCTTGCGCCAATGATTGGGTAACTTGCGGCGCCGCGTCACGCAGACTCGCCAGCGTGCCCGCCGCGCCACCGAATTGCAGCACCAGCACACGCGCGCGCAACGCATCGATCCGCTCACGATGACGCAGCAACGCGTCGAGCCATTGTGCGAATTTCAGACCGAGCGTGATGGGCAGGGCCTGCTGCAGCCAGGTGCGGCCGATCATCGGCGTCGCGCGATGGGTGGCCGCGAGTTTCGCGACTGCATCGCATGTGGCTTCTAAGCCGCTGTCGAGCAGATCGAAGGTCTCGCGCAGTTGCAGCACCGTTGCTGTATCGATGATGTCCTGGCTCGTCGCGCCCCAATGGACGTACTTCGACGCTTCGGCGTCCGCCGCTTTGACACGCGCGGTGAGTTGTTTGACGAGGGGAATCGCGAGGTTGCCGCCGAGCGCCGCGTCGCGCGCAAGTGCGTCGGCGTCGAGTTGATCGGCCTGGCAGGCGCCCTCGATCGCGGCCACGGCGCTGTGCGGAATCACGTTATGGGCAGCCGAAGCGCGCGCGAGCGCTGCTTCGACATCGAGCATCCGTTGCAGCGTGGCACGCGGCGCCCAGATGTCGTTCATCGGCTGTGTGCCGCAAAGAAGGCCGGTCAGACGGGCGCTGGAGTCGAGCATGATGGCGTCGATGAGGGTGTCGGAAGTGAAGGTTTCGCCGCGGCGATCCGGGCGTGCTGCGAGGCGCGACCTTGGCGCTTTCTATCGAGAGCGTACCGCACACGGCGTTACGGCGCATTCTGTTCAGAATGCTGCCGCGTCGGCTCGCTGTAACAACGTGACGCCGTGGCATCGGGTCACGCGCATGAAGCTTGCCTCATGCGCGCTGCGGACATTGGCGGATGCACGGTTTGCGCGACCCGCGTATTGGTGGCTGCACGCTGCACGGCTTGCTCATCGGCGACGGCACGTTGCGCGCGCGCACATTGGTGGCAGCACGCTGCGCGGCGTGCGCGTTGCCATCGCCCGGCCAGCGGTTTGACTCGCCACAGGCCTTCGTGCGGACGGCTGCCGCGCCCGTGCTTAGGCCGCGCGTGCCGCCTGAGTGCCGTCGATCAGCGGCACGCCGGTCAGTTTGTGCAGCGCATCGAAGTCGATGTCCGAGAAGATCTCGCGCACCACGAGGCCCTTGTCGGTGACGTCGATCATGGCCAGGTCCGTATAGATGCGGTCGACGCAGTTCACGCCTGTGACCGGGTACGTGCATTCCGCCGCGATCTTGCTTTCGCCCTGCTTGGTCAGGTGCTCCATCATCACGTAGACCTGCTTCGCGCCGATTGCGAGGTCCATGGCGCCGCCGACAGCCGGAATCGCGTCGGGCGCGCCGGTGTGCCAGTTCGCCAGGTCGCCCTTCGCCGACACCTGGAACGCGCCGAGCACGCAGAAATCCAGATGGCCGCCGCGCATCATCGCGAACGAATCCGAGTGATGGAAGTAGGCACCGCCCGTAAGCAGCGTGACGTGCTGCTTGCCGGCGTTGATCAGTTCGTCGTCTTCCTCGCCCTTCGCGGGTGCCGGGCCCATGCCGAGCAGGCCGTTTTCGCTGTGCAGGAAGATTTCCTTGTCGGCACCAAGGTGGTTGGCCACCAGCGTCGGCACGCCGATGCCGAGATTCACGTAAGCGCCTTCAGGGATATCCTGGGCAACGCGCTTGGCCATTTCATCGCGGGTCAGTTTTTTCATGTCGGTCTCCTCAGGCGGCGTTCGCGGATGCAAGTTCGGCTTGATGCGCAGCTTGCGGCACTTCGATCACGCGTTGCACGAAGATGCCTGGCGTGACGATGTTTTCCGGATCGAGTTCGCCGAGCGGCACCACTTTCGACACCTGCACGATGGCCGTTTTCGCCGCGCTCGCCATGATCGGACCGAAGTTGCGGGCGGTCTTGCGATAGACCAGATTGCCCCAGCGGTCGCCCTTGAACGCTTTGATCAGCGCGAAGTCCGCATGCAGCGGCGACTCCAGCACGTAATGCTTGCCGTCGATCAGACGGGTTTCCTTGCCTTCGGCGAGCTTGGTGCCATAACCCGTGGGCGTGAAGAACCCGCCGATGCCCGCGCCTGCTGCGCGAATACGTTCCGCGAGGTTGCCTTGCGGCACCAGTTCGAGTTCGATTTCGCCGGCGCGATAGAGCGCGTCGAACACATACGAATCGCTTTGGCGCGGGAACGAGCAGATGATCTTGCGCACGCGTTTGGCGTTGAGCAGCGCCGCGAGGCCGATGTCGCCGTTACCGGCGTTGTTGTTGACGATGGTGAGTTCGCGCGCGCCTTGTTCGATAAGCGCGTCGATCAGCTCGGACGGCATGCCGGCCGTGCCGAAGCCGCCGATCATGACGGTCGCGCCATCGTGGACATCGGCGACCGCCGACTGAAGTGACTCGAAAATCTTGTTGATCATGTCGAATTTCCTTTTGGGGCGCTGCGTATCGCCAGGCTGTTTGCCTTTGCAGGCAAGGGCTTGTGCGGGACGGTCTCCGGGCCGGGGCTGACGCTTTTGGTTTGTTCACTTCCGATTTGTTCGATATATGAACATGGATTCGGTTAGCGAACGTTCAGGGCGATTATGGTTGCGCTTTGGGCTGGTTGTCAAGGCAGGGGATTCCCCCTAAGGATAGGTTTTTCGCCTGCTCGGCGGGGGCGGTTTTGGTTTTTTTGGGGTGTGGGCTGCTTGTTTGTGTGTTTGCCTGCGCGGCGCTTTTTGTCTGTGTTCTTGGGGCGTTGGCCTTTCCTTG